>DASTBJ010000157.1:0-7217 GCA_035712125.1 Terriglobia bacterium | reverse complement strand
TTGGGAACAACGCAACGCCGGTCAACGACCCTGCGGCAACGGCGGGTCATGTCGACGGCGCGGCAAACCTCAATGCCGCGGAGGCCCAGCACATCCGTCTGCCTGCAAGCTTCAACCATGGATCCGCGGCAATGACCTGGAGCGCCTGGGTCAGGGCAACGTCGCTGCCGAACGCCTACAACGCAGTTCTCGCCGGCGCGGCGACAGGCAATTCGGAATACACGCGGATTCTGGTTCGTTCCGACGGCAAACTTGCCTTGTCCGCCCGCAGCGAGTTCCCCGCCATTTACGGAGATCTGAGTTACGACGGTGGCATTCATGCCATCAACCCAGGAAGTTGGTACTACCTCACGATGACGGCTGCGTACACAGGCGGCAACCCGGCAAGTCGCATGACGGGGTATGTGAACGGGGTTCTTGACGGTGCCAACGGGGTGCTGATGTCGATCAGTCCCCTGACTCAGCCGGTTATGATCGGTCGGGATCCCATTACGATGCCCCGGGATTGGAATGGCGCCATTGATGAAGTTCGGATTTCCAATGTGGAGAGAAGCGCTTCGTGGATTTTGACCGAATACAACACCCAGGCCAACCCAGACGCTTTTGTCGTGATGGGAGACCCCATCAGTAATTAAATTGATTCCCAAAATGTCAGCCGGGATTGGATAAGTACAACATTCATCGGACAACAGTCATCGGATAGCCGAATATTTTGGGGGCACGGTTCTCAATGCTCGGCTATCCGATGACTGTTGTACTTATCCAATCCCGGCTGACATTTTGGGAATCGATTCGTCTACTGGCGGACCAGCCGCAAATCGTTCTTCGTCGTCCCCGCTGTCCAGGTGCCGACGATGACGCGGTTCGCAATGCCGATATTCTCGATTTTTCCATCGACCACGATTTTAACCGCTGCGCCCGAACGATCCTTTCCATCGGCTTCAAGATGAACGAGCCAGTCCGGTTGGACGGGCGCAGCCGGCGCTGCGGGGACCGGAGGGGCTGCCGGCGGAGCTGCAGGAGCTGCAGGGGCTGCTGCTCCTGCTTGCGCTCCACCGCCACCACCGCGGTTACCACCACCGGCGCCAGCGCCGCGATTCCCACCACCACCGCCACCACGACCCGTGGCCGGAGCCGGCGTCGGTGGAGTGAGGGTTGCAATCTTTATCGGAATGTTGTCGGTGCCGGGATTAATCATCCCGGTGATGTTCTTCCCATCCCAATCCATAATTAGAAACACCGGGGTGCGGGTTGTTTTGTTGGGACCGTAATCACCAAGCCAGGAGCCCTTTATAGGGTGTCCTTCCTGCGCCAGCGCCGCGCCAGCAACTACACCGAACACCATCAGGCAAGCCACTACCAATCTCATAACCCGCATCTAATTCCTCCTTACCGGGTTGGTCAAAAACATCGATTCTACAGGGTATCGTCCTCGATGCCGCAGGGTTATTCAAAACGGCATTCTAGTCAAGAGCAAAGTCCCAGACTACAGTGGGACTTTCAGACCCTCCCAATTGTTTTTGCGGCCCAAGTTGCCCTATTCTTTCAAACGTCGGAGTTATTGGAACGTCGTAGTTATTATTAAGGAGAAGTGCCCCCATGAGATGGCTTCTTATGGCTTTATTTACGACTGCAGTGGCGGTGGCTGCGGTTCAGAATCCTTCATTGCCCGATGGTGATGGAAAGGCGCTGGTTACGGGTTCCTGCGCCGGCTGCCACGACCTCAACCTGATTACCGCAAAGACATCCACGCGTGACGAATGGGCCGGGATCGTTGACCGAATGAAGAGCTACGGAACGGCACTCGACGCCAAACAGACAACAACCGTCGTCGATTATCTTGCCAAGCACTTCGGTCCGAAAGGCCCGGCAGGAGCGGCACCCGCCGCCCAGGACAGTGCGGCTTCAGATGCGGCCGGGAAAGCCCTCATGGACGGCGCGTGTGCCAGTTGCCATGCGACGGATCTCATTACGGTCAAGAATGCCACCCGCGAGGAATGGCAGGGCATCATTGATCGGATGAAGACTTACGGAACGGCAATCGATGACAAACAGACCGGAATCCTTCTCGATTACCTCGTCAAGAATTACGGGCCCAAAGGACAGGCTGCTGCCACGCCTGCGGCAGGCGGTCCCCATCCAGGCAAGGCTATGCTGGATGCATTCTGCGCAAACTGCCATGACCTCGACATCGTCAGCGCCAGAACCGGGTCCGAAGCCGAATGGCGCGAAGTCGTGGAGCGCATGAACGCCAGGGGTGCCGGCGTCGCGGATAAGGACGTGCCCGTGATGGTGGATTACCTGGTGAAGACCTATCCGAATAAGAAATAAGCAAAAGATTTTGAAATTGGACGAATCCTGCATCTCAAATCCGAGGTTGGAAATCTCGAATTGGACGGGACGGAGAGAACAGTCATCATACTTATCCAATGTCCGCTTGCTCTCCGTCCAATCTGAGATTTCCAGTCTCGGATTTGAAATGCGGGATTCGTCCAATTTCAAAATGTCTTAGAACTTCCGGCTCCAGTCCGATGGCCACCTCTCAACGATCACCTTTTTCTCCGTGAAGAAATCGATGGCGTCGCTGCCCTGCGCGTGAAGGTCGCCGAAGAAGCTGTCTTTCCAACCCGAGAAGGGAAAATAGGCCATGGGCGCAGCCACGCCAAGGTTGATGCCGACGTTTCCTGTCCGTACCTCATGTCGAAACTGCCGGGCCGCGCTGCCGCTGCTTGTGAAAAGGCAGGACATGTTCCCATAGGCGGAGCGATTCACAATCTCGATCGCCTCTTCAAGGGAACCGGCGCGAATCACGCTGAGTACCGGTCCGAACACTTCCGTTCGAGCGAGATCGCTTGACGGATCGACATCGACCAGGACGGTCGGCTTGAGAAAGTGTCCATGCTCGCACCCGGTGATTTGGGCGCCGCGGCCATCAATCAGCGCGCGAGCCGGGCCCGCTACAGCCTGTTCGATAAGGCCCTCGATCCGCACCCGGCTTTGCGAGGAGATCACAGGCCCCATCTCCACGCCGGCCTGAAGGCCATTCCCGACGGTTCGCGAGGCGGCACTTTCCGTAATTTTCTTCGAGAAAGGATTAGCGGCATCCCCGACAGCTATGGCGACGGACGACGCGAGACAACGCTGGCCGGCGCATCCGAAGGCGGCGTCGGCGATGATCCGGCACGCCATGTCCATGTCTGCGTCAGGAAGGATTACGACGGGATTCCGCGCTCCGCCCTGGCACTGTGCCCGCTTGCCGTTGGCCGCAGCGCGGCTGTAGACAGAACGTGCTACCGGCGTCGATCCGACGAAAGAAATCGCCCGCACGTCCGGATGGTCGACAATGGCAGTAACGGTGTCTCGGCTGCCATTCACCAGGTTGATGACGCCATGTGGAAATCCGGCTTCTTCCATCAGCTCGCAAACGCGGTTCATGGCCATCGGCGTTCGTTCAGAAGGCTTGAGAACGACGGTGTTGCCGCAGGCGACCGCATAAGGAAGGAACCACAGCGGAATCATCGCCGGAAAATTAAACGGCGTGATGACACCAACGACGCCGAGGGGTTGCCGTACCATCGTTTCGTCGATACCGCTGGCGATATCTTCCAGAGTTGAACCCATCATGAGCGAGGGGATCCCGGTGGCGACTTCCACATTTTCTATCCCACGTTTGAGCTCGGCCTCGGATTCGGCCAACGTCTTCCCGGACTCGCGCGTGATAATGCGCGCCAGGTCTTTGAGGTTCGCATCGAGCAGGGCTTTCAGACGGAACAATGGCTGGATCCGCTCGCCCGGCGGCGTGCGGCGCCAGGAGAGGAAGGCTGTGGATGCAGCACGTACTGCTTCGTCCACTTCGTCCGCCGTGGAAAGGGGCATCGCGGCGAGGACTTCACCCGTTGCCGGATCGTGGATGGGAACCGTGTTGGGGGTTCGTATCGCGCGCCACTCCGCGCCGACGCGGTTCATCAGTGTGCCTCGGTCGATCATGGCACCACCACCGCGCGACCGGCGATCTCGCCGCGGTTGAGCGCCTGATACGCAGCTTCGGCTTCGCTCAGCGCGTAACGTCGCGTGACCAGGGTTTCCAGACGAAACGTGCCGCGTTCGGCCAGTCGGAGGATCTCAGGCATGTCGGCGCGCGTGCGCGCTCCGTACGATCCGACTATCCGTAGCCCGCGTCGAACGAGGCGCGTGATCTCGACGGGAGCAGTCGTGCGTCCGGCGGCGATGCCAACGGCAATCATCCGCCCCCCATCTCCCAGAAGATCCACCGCCTGGGAAAACGTTTCCGGACGTCCAAGGACTTCAAAAGCGACGTCGACGCCGCGGCCTTTCGTCTGATCAAAGACTGTTTTTGTCACTTCAGCAGGCGATGCGCCCGCCGCGTTGACCGTGTCTGATGCTCCGAGTTCTTTCGCGATCCGAAGCTTTTCATCGTGAACATCGATCGCAATGATCTGTGAGGCCCCAGAGGCCCGCGCGATCTGAATCACATTCAGCCCAACGCCTCCGCAAGCGACGACGGCCACCTTTTCTCCAGGCTGGAGTGCCGCCGCGTGACGAACGGCCCCGTAGGCCGTGAAAACAGCACAGCCCAGGACGGCGGATTCCACGTCGGGCAGCCCTGCCGGCACCGGAAAAACTCCGGCGATCGGAACGATCGCATACTCCGCCAACCCCGCCATCGAATACATCGCGATCGGAGAACCGTCCTCGCGGTGAAGGCGCGTCGTGCCGTCATAAAGCGTGCCCTTGAGCCGGTTCATTCCGAAGAATCGCTCGCAGAGATCGTCGCGGCCTGCCTCGCACAGCGGGCATGTCCCGCACGGCATGATGAACGGCGCGACGATCAACGTTCCTTTTGGAGGACCGTCCGTGTCTGGGCCAAGAGAAACTACCGTCCCTGAAATTTCGTGTCCGAGCACCGCGGGTGTGGGAAATGCCACTTCGCCCTTGATCACATGCAGATCCGTATGGCACACGCCACAGGCACGAACGCGCACCAGCGCCTCACCGGTACGCGGTCGCGGAATGGGTATCTTTTCGAGTTGCATCGGGCTCGAAACCCGATTCAAAACGGCCGCCGTCATCATGTCCATAACCATGGGACTACTCCACCTTCGATGTGACAATTTCCAGAATGCGGCGTTCCCGCCGCTCCAGAAGATTGCCCTGGCTTTGGAGTATTTGAGGATAAAGCCAGATGACCAGAATGCATTCCCCAATCGCCAACATCAGGTACGCCGGAAACCGCGGCAAACTCTCAGACCGCGACAGTAAAAACTCAATCGCGAGAGGAATGAGTGTCGGCGAGAGAGCCAGGGGAAAAAGGAAAATGAATGCCGTGTGGATCAGGATGGTCGTCGCTTTCGGCTTCACAGGTTTCATGGAACCTGCGGCAACCGGCATCGGCGCGATGATGGACAGAATATTGCCGACAAGACAGAACACGAGATACATGGGCAGCATTTGCACGAGTACGGCGATGAAGTGGTCTGGCCTCATGGGATAGCGCCACTGAAAAAGGAGCGCAGTTAACGTCATGAACGTGATGACAAAGGGTGCCATGGACAGATTCTTGCCCAGCAGAATGTCTTTTCTTGGCACAGGCGAAAGCACGTACGCTCGAAAACCGCTGCGGTCGAAACTGAACTGATTGCCTACCATTCCGAGCATCATGAAGAAAATGAAGGTGAATCCACCCGATGCCATCAATGGGCGCATCAATTCCGGGGGGGACGCGCGGTCGCCGAAGAACATTCCTCCGAAGACGAATACCATAATGACCGGCGACAATAACATTAGTTTTGCTTCGGGGGCGCGCATCATGGCGCGAAGGCTGGCGAACGTAATCGCAGAGGCATATTCGGAGAGACCGGAGATTTGCCGCTCCAGGAACGCGGCGCCATATCGCTTCGCGGTCGCAGGGGCTGCTCGAGAAGAAACGCCTGTCACCGCCGTTGCAGCACGTGTTGCCCCTGGCTGAGCGCTGTAGTGCCCCGTGTAAAGCCGCATCGTCGTCCGATAGGATCGGCGAAGGCTTCCCGCCCCGATGAGTGCCAGGCCCAGGGTTCCCAGAACGCCCGGCAGGTAGTTTCCTTCAAATGAAGTAGACACTCCGTAGGGTAACCATCCCAGCGGGACGACTTTGTTTACCGTGCCTGCGACCTGCTGCGCGAGTTGCCAGTCGTCCCTGCGGTCAGACCGTCGCAGTTGAATCATCTGGCGGCGATGCTCTTCAGAGGAAATTTCCCCGGCTGCCAGAGAGCGATCGAGCGCTTGAATCTGCTTTGCATTTCCTTCGACACGGGATCCTGGCCAGCGGCCTCGTCCGAACGTGATGATATTTGGCGTCTGGACCAGCAGGATAAATACAAGAGTCGCGACGCTGATGATCGTTCTGCGGCGGCGCTGATTGACCATCAGGCTCGCAAGCCATCCGCGAAACTGATGCGTGAGAGCCGTCACCATCAAAGCAAACGCCGCGATCAGCGGGAAAAGCAGCAGCATTCCCGCTCCTTTGGAGAAAACAAGACCAATCGCCATACCGAGCATCAGGGGAATAAAGACGATGACCCCCACGCTGGAGATCGAGCCGACATAATTGATCATGAACGCGGAGCCCAGAGAGACGGGCAAGTGCAGAAACTTATCTAGAGAAAGAAGTTCAGATCTCTGGAGTTCGACAAGTAATTCTGTCATCCAGAAGAACAGAAACGCCAGGACGACACCATCCCAGACGAGCATCAGATTGGCGGGGGTTACCTGCGGGAAGACGACATAGCCCACGGCAATACCTCCGATAAATGCGAGACTGCCGGCAAGGGCAGCGATTACCATGAGAATGCCCTGCAGGACGACGCTTGCAGTTCCGGCACGTCTATTCCTGTTTGAAAGGATTCTCCAGCGCAGCCACAGGAATGTCTTGAAGTGTTCCCAATTCACGTGGATGCCTCTTCAAGCCAGGACAGCTTCTGCGTCGCGTCTTCATCGGCACCGACTTTTTCGAGAAAGCGCTGTTCCAGGGAACTTCCCTGCCGAATATCGTCAAGCGAAGCCTGCTCGACCAGCTTTCCTTTCGCGATGATTCCCACGTGTGAGCAGAGCTTCTCGACTACATCGAGTACGTGCGATGTGAGAAAGACGGTGGATCCGCGCTCCACGTAGCCAGAGAGCATGTCGCGGATTACACGCGATGTGACAGCATCTACGCCTTC
>DASTBJ010000156.1:0-8366 GCA_035712125.1 Terriglobia bacterium | reverse complement strand
AATCACGTAACTATGAAGTCGGAACCAAGTGGGACTTCTTCAGAAACCGGCTTCTGGTGAATGCTGCCGTGTTTCATACGACCAACTCGAACGTCATCTATACGGTCGATGCCACAGCCGTTCCACCGATTTTCAATCAGGACGACAGGCACCGCGTCAACGGCTTCACCATCGGAGGCGTGGGCCAGATTGCAGACCGCCTGCAGATCATTGCGAATTACGGTTATCTCGATTCACGGAACGAGAGCCAGAACCCCCTCAACGCCGGCAAGCGGCTCCTCCTTACACCGCGAAACTCCGGTAGCCTCTGGGCAACGTATCGCCTCCCGTTCGGAATCAACTTCGGGGGCGGCGTGCGGTTCACAGATACCGTCTTTGTTAATGCCGTCAATACGATCATCGTTCCCCGGCATCAGGTCGTGGACATGCTTGCGGAGTATGCCGTCAACGACAGCCTGAGTCTTCGGGTCAACGTTTACAACGTCACGGACCAACTCTATGTGCGTGGTGTGAATAACAACGGCAACCGGTTCAATCCGGGAAGCCCTCGCTCGGCGATGATCACAACCAACTTCCGGTTCTAAAAGAGGGAAACGAATGATCCGAAAAGTGATCTTCTGGTTTCATTTGATACTGGGTCTGGCGGCAGGAATCGTCATCCTGATCATGTCGGCAACGGGCGTGTTGCTGATGTACGAGAAGCAGATCATCGCCTGGACCGACGGTGCCTATCTCGAGCAGGCTGCAACGGCAGGAGTTCCCCGCGTCCCGGCTGAAACCATTCTTACGACCATTCAAAAGGCGGCCAACGGCGCCGCGCCGACAACGGTGACGTTCTATGCGGGATCTGCCGCAGCGTCCGCAGCTGCAGGCGGCTCGACGTATTACGTTAATGCGTACACGGGCGAACTCATGGGACAGGGTTCTCAAAAGGTCCGTGCCTCTTTCCGCAGCGTTACGGACTGGCACCGTTACGTTGCCATGTCCGGCGATAGCCGGCCTACGGGCAAATCCATCACCGGTGCGTCCAATCTGATTTTCCTCTTTGTCGTGGTCAGCGGCGCCGTCATCTGGTGGCGCGCTGCAATTGGCTGGTTCAAGGGCGGATTGCGCGGAAAGGCGATGTACTTCAACTGGCATCATGTGTTCGGTGTCTGGACCGTCGTGCCGCTATTTCTTGTCGTCCTCTCCGCGACGGTGATTTCCTACCCCTGGGCCAGTAACCTCGTCTACACGCTGACGTGGTCGGAGGTCCCGGCACAAGGGGGCGGCGGTCGTGGGAGGAACAATCAGACCAACCGGGCAGCAGAGATCGACATCAGCGGCGTCGACGCCGGCCTTGCGCTTGCCGAAGCCGCTGTGCCCGGTTGGAGAACAATCGCGGTCAGGCTGTCCGCCGACAGTAAGGCGCCTCTGAGCTTTACCATTGATGAGCGCAAAGCGGGGCAGCCTCAATATCGATCCACGGTTACCGTCGATCGAAGTACCGGAGCGATTGCTTCCATAGAACGATTCCAGGATCAGAACCTCGGCCGGCGGACACGTTCCTGGTTGCGGTATGTCCACACCGGCGAGTACTACGGCATTGCCGGACAAACGATCGCCGGTATCGCGTCATTTGCCGGGGTGATGCTGGTTTGGACCGGTTTCGCGCTGTCCCTGCATCGCCTGTCCGCATGGATAAAGCGAAAGAAACGGTTGCCGGAGATACCCGCGATGGAAACCCCCGCACAGGTACACGAGGAGATTGGCGCGCGGCGTTCGACAGCTCTATCTACTCGCGGGCTGCCCGAAGGCATCGGCGATTAGCGCCACGATTGGGAGTTGTCGATGCTGCCAAAGTTTCGGCCCCGATTTTCGCTTTCCAATTTCGTAATCAGGAGGCTCTCTTGCTCTTCCCTCGACGTTTCTCGCTTTCGCGAACGACGTCCGTCATGTCCGCGACAGGACGAATCTCGAACGGGCCGGCCTTGACACCCGGATGCTTCGACATCAGTTCGATCGCGTGATTGAGGTCCCGAGCTTCGAGTATAAGAATTCCACCGATCTGCTCCTTAGTTTCTGAGTAGGGACCATCAGTGACGACGACCTTGCCCTTGTCGTAGCGGACCGTCGCGGCGGTTCCCGAGGGTTGCAACGCGTCTCCGCCCACAAACCGATTGTTCTCCTTGAGAACGTCGTCATAGGCGAGACATTCGTCGACCAGGGTATTTTGCTCGCCCTGGGACATCGTGTCCCAGGCTTTCTCATCATAGTAACCAAGACAAACGAACTTCATGATTCCTCCACTTGATGTAACTTTTGACCTCTATCCCTGTATCGAACGAGACGATGCGAAATCGACAACCTTTTTTAGAAGTTTTTGGCCTACACCCTCTTTGTTCGTAGCGGTCGTTGTTTGCGGCGAAGTGTATTACATTCGACTATTCGCGAGGCATTACACATGATCAGACCGCCCGAACTGGACGACGTTACATGGAGCGTAATTGCGGCAGCGGCCTCCGGCGATGCCGAAACTTTGCGTCGTCTGCTTGCCGAGGACCCTGCCAGGAGTCGCGAAGGCTATTGGTACACCCCGCCCATCCATTTTGCGGTTCGTGAAGGACACACCGAAATCGTCAGGATGCTGCTCGACTCAGGCGCCGACTCCGAATGGAATGGCAGTTATGGAGATAGTTTGATCGGCATGGCAAAAGAGCGGGGCTACGACAGCATTGTCGCGGTTCTCGAACAGTATCGCGACCAGCGAGGTCGCGTCGCGCCGGCAGAGACGCAGCGCGATCACGAGATTCACCGAGCGGCAGAGGCGGGGAATGTCCGGCGCGTTCGGGCGCTTCTGGATCAGGATCCAACTCTGGTGAACCGTGGCGATCACTCCGGAGGGACACCGCTCCACCGTGCGGTCTCGGCGCGGAAACATGACGTGATCAACCTCCTCCTGGACCGTGGCGCGGACCTCCATGCCATTCACGGTACGGGACGCGGTTCGCCGGGTGGCTTTGCTCCGTACGACGTTCAGGCGATCGACATCGCGCTCTGGGGAGGTCTCGGGCGACCGTGGCGGCGCTCAAAGTGGCGCATGCTTTTGGCCTGTGCGAAGTATTATCTGTGGGGAAAGTACCGAAAACGGGTCCCCCGGCCCTGTGATCCGGAGACAGCGCGACTGCTGATCCGTCGAGGAGCGACCTACGACCTCACAGTTGCCACAGCGCTTGGCGACGTCGACCGCGTCAAAGCGATTCTTGACGCGGATCCAACGAAAATTCAGGAAGCTCGACCGAATGGACGCCGTCCGCTGACGACTGCTGTGGAATTCCGTCGCGACGAGATCGTTCGCCTCCTTCTGGAGCGTGGCGCCAATCCGGCATGGCCGGAGTTGAACGCCGACAAGGGCGGATCCCTGCACCATGCTGCCGGAACTGGAAACCGCGCTCTCGTTGAACTTCTCCTCGCTCACGGCGCGGACCCCAATGGTCATGTCGACTCCGGGGGTAATTCGATGTATGCCGCCAAAACACCGGAGATTCGCGAACTTCTCAGAGCTCATGGCGGCACGCTGGAGCCCTACGATCTGGTCTGGATGGACCAGGACGACGAGGTCATGCGTCGTGTCACGGAAGATCCGAAATCTGCCCAACTCGGTTGCGGCGGTGTGTTTACCGCCGTATGTACCAGGGGCAAGCGCGATCTGCTGAAGCGTCTGCTGGACGCCGGCATCCGCGTGCCGCCGGTGGTGACAGGTTGCCAGGGCTATCTGCTGGAGCAGCCGGATATGTTGCGCACGCTGCTCGATCACGGAATGAATCCCGATACGTGTAATTGGGAGCGGCAAACCATGCTGCACATGGTCTGCAATGCGAGGGAAACGGACCGCAACCGCCTGGAAGCGGCAAAAATATTGTTGGACGCTGGAGCCGACATTTCCGCGCGGGACGAAGGATACCGTTCCACTCCATTGGCATGGGCGTCTCGTAAGAACAATGTCACGATGGTGAAATTCCTCCTGTCGCGCGGGGCGCCGACGAACCTCCCGGATGACAAGCCTTGGGCGACGCCCTTAGCGTGGGCGAGCCGTCGGGGTCACAAGGAGATCGTCGACATACTGCGGGCTGCGGGAGCCGTGTCGTAGCGGTTATTGTCGATCGGATCAGCGAACCGGCGCAGGGACTCGGAACACGTCCGTGCCGGGAGGTTCCAGGCGATAAAGACCTTCGCCCGTCGGATCAACAAACGTGAAGATCACGTTTGTGCCGATCCCTTCCACAGACTTATACCGCCATCGTTCAAACGGAACCCCTGTCCCTGGATTCAGGAGTGTCGCACCCGCTGGCTGACTTTCGACTTCATCCGGATAGCCCAGTTGAATCAGAATTCGGCCGCGATCTGAACTCCAGCCGGGAACGCCGGTCCGGCTTGTGAACTTCTCATTGCCAAGAACAATACGACGGTAGTACTCGTCCCTGAACTCGTTGGCGGGCGTGTCCGGCGTGGGATCCCTTCTCTGCCAGAATTGCTCAATGAACCTCTCACGTTCTACGTCTGTGGAAAGGCTTCGGAATGCGTTCCGCTCTTCCATGGTGACGATGAACGGAACCATTTCTTCAGGCCAGTTCTGAAGGAAAGATCTCTCCCGAACCGGTGAATCCTGGCGTTGCCCCCCGGCCGGCGCGGGCTCCGGCGATCGCTGTGTGGGAATCTCTTGCTGTACCGTCGCCGCCTGCTGTGGAGCGAATTCAAACTGAAGAACGACCGGTTCCATCACCTGTAATTCTGCAAACCACGTACCCGCGGCAAAAGCCGCGGCGGGGATAAAGGTAAAAATAATCAGGGATCGTCGAACCCAGGAGGCAGGAGAAGCAACCGCTGTCTCGCGCAGGATACGTTCTACGCGGCGTCCCACCGTGTTCCCACGTGCCATGGCCATTGCGGCCAGGCCAGGCTTGCATCCTCTCACGGAGAACTTCAGGAGTATCTCTGCATAAGAAAAGCGATCCTCAGCGTCTCTCAAAGCTGAATCATCGCCGATCGACTCCGCCAGTTCCACGAGGTGTTTCTGCAGCCACCAGGCAAGGGGATTGAACCAGAAAATGGCGCGATGGATCCCGGCGATGAGGTACACAAAGAAGTCCCTGTGACGAACGTGGCAGCTTTCATGAAGCAAGACGGACTCTCGCTCGAAAGCACTCCAGTTCTCCCAATCTGCCGGTAGGAGAATCGTAGAGCCGAACGTCACGGGAACCCGGAGCGCATTACTCACGCGCACATCGTGACCGGACGTCCAGCGTTCGGTCAGGGGTAACGCACCTTCGCACACCCGGCGGCTAATCATCAATCCAATGATCACGCGAAGGAGGAGCGCCAATGCAATGACGACATAACCCGCCAGAAGCACCATCGGCCCCAACTGCAATTGAAGCGAAGAAGGTGCCACGCTGAAAGGCATCGCAATGAGTGGCTCAAGGGCGGACAGGGGCGAAGACACAGGAATCCAGTCCAGTGGAATCGAAGGTGTCGTCCGCTTCATCCTTTCGAGAATGGGCATCAGCAGTGGCATCGACAACGAGATGCAGAGCATGCCTCTCCAAACCAACGATTGGGTGTGAGGGTTTCGAACACGAAAAATGCGCAGCGCGATCCACACGAGAATGCCAAGGGCCAGGCTTCGAAAAGCCGCTTCCAGTATGAAAGAAACCATCACTTCCTCGCTTTTCTCGCTTTCGAGACCTTGTCTGAAAGCTTCTTTAGCTGCTTAGGGTCGACCACGTCCGTGTCGACCATACCGACGAGCAGTTCTTCCATCGACCCGTCGCATAACCAGTCCACAATGCGTTTGATTGCCATCGCAGCGACGTGTCGCGGAGCCCTTGCGGCCTCGTATATATAGGTTCGGTTATCGATGGAGTGTTTGAGATAGCCCTTCTGTTCGAGTCTGTGAAGAACTGTCCGAACAGTGGACTCCTTCAGTCCACGCCCAAGATCTTCCCGGACATTTTCCGCTGTCGCCAGTTTGCGCTTCCAGACCACTCGCAGGATGTCCCGCTCCAGACTTCCCAGAAACGACGGATCATGATCGAGCTTAGTGCTACTCATTGTAGTGCTACGCACGGTAGCACTTGAAACTTGCGGTTGTCAATATCGGCACGCCGTTAATTTCGACTCAGGCAGAAGGGGACATGAACGGATTGCTGCGACGGATGTTCTCAACAGAAAGGGCTGTGAATTGCAGCAAACGCTAAGTGGTCAAACAGAAAGGGTAGACTGTGACGAAAACCGTTTAATCTTATTCCGCAAGCAATCCAACCTGTGAAGGAGGTGCCGATGAATCAACCCGGAAAGGAAAATGTGGCCGCCGGCCAGGGTTCATCCACAGCTGAAGGCAAGACCTTTGTCCTGGGACTGTGGGGCGTGAGGTATCAAGTGAAGGACGTGAGTCGGTCGATTGCGTTCTATACACAACAACTTGGTTTCAAGTTGGATCATCAGCATCCACCAGCGTTCGCCCAGGTCTCAGCCGGCAACTTCAAACTGATCCTCAGCGGGCCGGGTGCTTCCGGTTCACGGCCAATGCCGGATGGTCAAAAGCAGGAACCCGGCGGTTGGAACCGAGTGATCCTTCATGTTGCGGACCTTCCGGCCCGCATTGAGGCGCTGAAGAAAGACGGGCTCCGTTTTCGCAATCAGATGGAAGTCGGACCCGGCGGGAAACAAATCCAGTTGGAGGATCCCGACGGGAATCCGATTGAGTTGTTCGAGCCGTCGCCGCGCTAGCGAGACTGAAATTGGCGACAGACACCTGATTCACAATGCGAATTGGCTGTCTGTCCCCAATTTCAGTGACGCTTAAAGTACTGCACTGCCCGTTCGTGTTGCTGTGCCGCCTCGCGTGTCTTGAAGGTTCCCAGATTTCGGCGTTTCCGCGTTTTGGGGTCCTTTTTTTTGGAATAAAGCCGATACTCGCCGGATTTTAGTTTTCGAATCATCAGGATTCCTCCCATCCCAAATAACATGCAATTGCTGCTCCGCACGCCCCCGGAAATACAGAAAACGCGCGGAGTATCATGGAGGGCGAGATCATTTCCGTGAGGAGGCGCTATGAAGTTGACGGAGTTTTTATTGGCTGAGCTCAATCGCGAGGTCGATCGATCGAGGCGCGCTTTGGAACAGGCTCCGGCTGGCCAGTACGATTGGAAGCCGCACGAGAAGTCGATGATCTTTGGATATCTTGCAAACATGGTGGCCACGATTCCCACCTGGGTCGCGATGCAAATCAATGAGGATGAACTCGACGTGGCGCCGGCGGGCGCCGGGAAGATCGAGCAGAAACGTCTGGAAACAAGCGAAGAGTTGTTACAGGCGCTCGACAAAGCTGCAACCGGAGCTCGGGCTGCCTTACAGAAAACGACCGATGAGTACCTTCAAACTAAATGGCGGCTACTCGCTCGAGGCAAGGTTGTGATGGAGGCGCCGCGTTACGAGATGATTCAGGACACCATCAATCACTGGGCGCACCATCGCGGACAGATGACGGTGTACCTGCGCTTGATGGGCGCGAAGGTCCCCGCCATCTACGGACCGTCCGCAGACGACAATCAATTTCTATAAACAGGACAGGAAATTCAGATGAATCCCGGTTGTGCGACTACTGGATCGGGATAGGTGTAGAAGCCCTTGCCACTTGCAACACCAAGCCGGATGCTGGGATTTCCGCGTGGCCATCGAAAGCGATTCAAGGCGAGCCTTAGTCTTCATCCACGGCGCATTAGTCCTATACAGTGCTCCGGCAACCTCGACATCTTCGCGTGCCAGGACGGCCAGCATCTGCCGGCGAGCAAAGTCCGATGCTGTGAAACGGCACTGCTATGCGAGCGCTGGGTCACTTCAAGTCGAAGAGAAGGAGTTCGGAGTTTTCACTGGCTTGAATGTTGATGGAGGTTTCATTGCTGATTGCGACGCCATCAGACGTGCGCATAGGCATGCCATTGACGGCAATTGTGCCCTTAATAACCTGAAGCCAGCCGTGACGGTTAGAGGCAAACTGATGCTGTAGCGTGGTGCCGCCGTTCAGGATCGCATCGTAAAGCCTCACGTCCTGGTGGATCGTCACAGAGCCATCGACGCCATCAGGAGACGCAATGATGCGAAGCTTGCCGCGCTTTTCCTCTTCGGCGAATGCCTTTTGTTCGTATCCGGGTTTCAGTCCCTCGCGTTCGGGGAGAATCCAGATCTGCAGGAAGTGCACTTCCTCGGTGGCGGATGGATTGAACTCGCTGTGCCGAACCCCTGTCCCCGCACTCATTCTTTGGAGTTCGTTGGGCCGAATGATGCCGTGACCGCCCGTGGAGTCTCGATGTTCGAGCTGACCTTTG
>DASTBJ010000155.1:0-4874 GCA_035712125.1 Terriglobia bacterium | reverse complement strand
GTTCACCGCAATGATCTGCTGGTAACGCGTGTCCGAAACCAGTTGCCCGGTGTATGGCGCATGGGCGTCGACAATCCATCCTTCGGCTGAACGATGCCCGATGACCATCTGGTTCGTGGCGATGTCAATACCGGCGAACTTGAAGTCGAGCGGGGAGAAGTAGTCAAACAGCACATATGCGTTGCCCTTCCATCACGCGGTCGGCTTCTGAACGGTGACGTCCGATTTGATCTCAAAGTAGACGGGCAGATAGACGTCGGCGTACCACACGGCGGCTGCGTCTTTGCCAAGCGATTCGGCGGCGACACTCAGCGAGCCGTTTTCAACCTTCCACACGCCACTGTCCACCGCGAAGCTGCTGGTGCTGCCGTTGTTAAAGTCGGCAGCTTTGGCCGAATCGCGGCGGCCGCCGGGAATATTGCCTGGTTGCGGATCGGTAGGTCCGCCCGTCTGGTCCTGCCACAACCCGTGATCCTGCTGGACGATCAATCCCATTTCGCCATCAGGCTCACCGTTGCGGACTGCAGAATTGCCGGTATCCGTATCGCGAGTCGGATCCGCGCCGTGACTTGCCGACAATGCGTAGAGGAATTCGGGCAACTGGGGTTCGACCTGACGGCTGACTGTGTCGATCCCGAAAGGCGAGAACGGAACAATGTAGCTGTTGAATTCACCCACCCAGTCGATCAGGCGATCAGGTGCGGTATTGCCGATCAGAATGTCGAGGCCCGCTCCTGCGTAAACGCGGTCGGCGTACAGCGGATGCGTGTCGACCTGGTCATTAAGACCGCCGTTGGTCGTGAGCACGTCGTCGGCGTTCGCGAGGTCGTTACCCCAACCGCTGTAAATCGTGTCGCGCCCGGTGCCGCCCACCTGCCAGTCATTGCCGAGGTCGCCGAAAATCAGGTCGTCACCGTCCGTGTTCCTTTCGGCAAACGCCGTCGGGGTGCCGTTTGGCGCGTAGGCGATCGGCCCGTTTTCTGTCGGTCCCTCTGTTGACGTGAGGTTGAGGAAATACGGATACGGATACGCCGCACCGTTCTTCCATACCTGACCGGCTGCATTGAAGAGAATGATGCGTCGCGGATCGTACTCGTCGTAGAGCAGGAATTCACCCAGGCGGCTTTGCACCGGCTTTGGTGCGTTCCAGGGATCGGTGTCGGTTCCGAAATGGAGGATGTCGCCGGGGTTCCAGGGACGCGTGAAGTCTGTTCGAACCAGACCGACGACATTTCCGTCCGCATCGAAGCGCTGCGTGTAGGATTCCGGCAAGGCTTCGCCGCCGCCGATTGCATCATCGCCCGAAGCGCCGTGCAGGAAGTCGCTGTCCAGACCGCCGAAAATCATGTCATCGGCAAAGATGGGATCGGACAACGGATCGTCGCCTTCATCCTCGGGAGTCAAATTGAACGGCGTGATATCCACGGCCTTGTTCAGGGCATTGTTCACGTTCAGCGTTGCGGTCTGAACCTGACCCGGTGTGTAAACAAATTCATTGATCACATTGCCATGGATGATCTGCGGGTGCTGCGGATCGGGATCCGTGGCCAGCAGGAAGTTGATCCCGTACAGCGGTTCGCTGAATAGTGCGATATTGCCCGCCGTGTTGCGGCTTGTGAAGATGCGGCCATCGTCGCCGATGACGCCATCCTGACCGGTGCCGCCCGAAATCCAGTCGTTACCCCAGCCGCCGATAACATCGTCGTCGTCGGCATCGCCGAAGATGCGATCCTGCCCGCCTTCTCCGTAAACGGTATCGTCGCCGGTCTCGGCATGAACTTCATCGTGCCCGCCGATGTCGACCGTTGCCCAGATCCCAAACTCATCACGGAATGCCGGGTTTGCACCGGGATTCGTGAGTGAGAACAAGTCGGGCTGGAAGTCCGGACCACCGGGGGTGTAATCGAGCAGGGTCACACCGCGAACGATGATCTTCATTGTTCCGTAGTTGTCGTAGTTGAAGCTCAAGTATTGCGGTATCGCGAGGTTGCCCCCGGGATTCACATCGACGTGATTCGTGCCGACGATCCGAATAATGTTGGCGTTGTCGCCCACGATCGTGTCCGCATCACGCGCATGACGCTGTGTGGCGGTGGTGCCGTCGGATGGCAGGTCATACGTATTCGTATTTGTGTCGCCGTCACGATCGACCTGGAGGCCTGCCCCGCCGAAGATGTAGTCGTCACCATCCGGACGTTCATTGGGATCATTCAGGCTGAAGAAGCTCGAGCTTCCGCCCGCGAGGTCATCCTGACCGAGACCGCCGAAGATGATGTCATTACCGCCGCCGCCTTCGATATAGTCCTCGCCATCGGTGGGAAGTTCCGTTGACGCCGAAACGGTCAATGGTCCCAGCGGATCGCTCACACCGCCGGATGTACGCGATGCACCGACGTGGGACGTTCCTGTAAACGCAGTGTCGATCCCGCCGTCGCCCTGAACGATATCGTGGCCCAGTTGTCCGAAGATCTGATCGTGTGCCTGTCCACCGGCGATATAGTCGTTGCCGAAGCTGCCGACTCCCGACTCGCCTTCGTCCATCGCGAAAACGTGGAGCGCGCTGTATTCGATAAGGTATTCCGACCACCACGGCGCGCCATCCGGATCGCGATAATTTTGTGCGATGCCGTCTGTCAGCAGCAGGCCGCTGTTATCGGCATTAACCGCGCCGAAGCCGGCCGGGACGGGCCGATCCGTCCGGCTGTAGAGCAGCGTTCCGGCAAGCGTCTGGAAATGCGGACTCGTGATGTCGTCGACGAGGTTGCCATCGTCGCCACCGCGGCGGAAAAGGAAGACGTTATCGCCAAAAAGGAGGTCGTCACCCTCGTCGCCGTCAATCATGTCGTTTCCAGCGCCACCGATGAGGATGTCGCGGCCAAGATGACCGAACACCACATCATCATCGCCGTTCTGAAGTTCCAGAGAGTTGATCTCGAGAACTGATTTCAGAAGAGTGGTTTGAATCTTCTGCAGCGCGCCCGGCAGGCCCGGGGGATCCGGAACATTAGGATCAAAAACGAACTGCAGGATCTCCCCGTGGTCTGCGAAGACGATATCGTCGTAAACGCTTTCCGGCCCACCGAGGATTGTGGATGGACCGTCACCAAAGATGACGTCGCGTCCGGCCGCCATTTCGTCGCGGACGGGTGACGGATACGGATCGATGGTTGTGCCGTTGGTCTGCAGGCTGTCGTCGACCGTCGGTTCGGGACTGTTGTCTACCGTGCTGATATACAACGCTCGGGTCAGGATGTTCACGTTGACGCCGGAGTCGCCGTAAATGTGATCCACACCACGGTTGCCGTGAATCTGATCATTGCCCGAGCCGCCCGCGAGGTGATCGCCGGTCTGGCTACCGTAGATGATGTCGTCGCCTTCACCACCGTACGCGGTGAAGCCGACAGTCGGCAGCGAGCCGGCCGGAGTCAGCGAGAACAGTGTATGTGCGTCGATAATATCGTTGCCGGCGTAGGTATATTTGTCGGCAAGCGGGAATACCCATTCATCGTCTTCGTTTTCGCCATCCGACAGTTCCGGGAACGGATCGAAGGGCTTTTCCCCAAATTCCATTCCCAGCACATCCCATGGATGACCGCTGTACCACACGCCGTCCTGTGACGTGTCGCCGTAAACAACCAGTGGGGAATCCGGACCGGCGCCACCGGTGACGGTGATCACATCACCGCCCATGCGAACGCCGCCGTCACGCTGAGAGTCGAACCCGAAGACCGTCAGGTTAACGTCGTCCTGCGGCGTCAACGCGACAATCGGATCGGGACCGGCGCCCGCAAATCCCATGACTGTCGCGTTCAGGCTGGTGATGGTGAAGGGGCCGGCCATGCCGGATATCCATACGAGCTGACCCACGTAAAAACCATCCGTGATCCAGTTCCCGGCAGCGCGTGTCAGGCTGGATGTCGCGACATCCATCTCTCCCGTCGTCTCGATACGCAGCGGGTCGGCGACATGCACCGTTCGCTCGGCAATACCCGCGCCGAGTGATCCACCTGTGGCGCGTTCGCCGCGTGTGCCCAGAAGGAGGGTGCTGTGCGTTCCCCAGGATGTGAAAGATTCAGGCGGAGGTAGCACACCAACGGCCGAAGCATTCACGATGCCGACGATCTGTCGTGTTCCATTTTCTCCGCTGACCTGAACCAGTTGTCCGATCGCGTAGCGATCGCTGTCCCAATCGAGACCATCGAGACGTGTCACCGCGATTTGGACCCCGGGCATACCACCCGGAACCGTTATCTGCATGTCACCTTCGATCTCGACAGGGAAATTACCGCCACCATGGACGACCGTCAGACCGCCGTGCAGACCCGCAACGGAAAGAACCGTTAGCACGTCATCCTGATCGGGCAGCTGGGCTCCTTCCAAAATCATCGTCAGGCCATCTTCAGAAATTTCGCGCAGGCGCCAGTTGCCGCTGATGGACGCGTTCTGGATTCGCACCAGGTGACCGGCAATGAATCCATCGTCCTCCCAGTTGCCGGAGCTCCGCGTGACTGTTCCTCCCGAAAGAAGCGCTGTCACCGTCGTCGCCACATTAGCACCGGCGATCAATGGAGTGCCTTCGCTCAGGAAGAGGATGCTGTTGTCGTCGGTGACACCGGTATCCTTAATGGCCGCAACTTCCCATATTCCGGGCTGGCCGGCGATTTGAACTTTCTGGCCTGGAGCAAATCCCGCATCACGCCAGTCGAACGGCACGACGCCGACGATAGTTCCGCCTTTCTCGGTGCTGGCAATGTTGAACGTCCCGCCAAGAACGATGGGGGCTGCCGGCTGGAAGTCCACGACCAGGGTTTCAATAACCTCGGGATCGATACCGATGATGGTTTTTACCGCTACGGTGTTGGGCAGGGCGGCAC
>DASTBJ010000154.1:0-14834 GCA_035712125.1 Terriglobia bacterium | reverse complement strand
AATCGGACGACACCTCTCAGTCTGCGGGTCCGATTTAAGATTTTGAGATCTCGGATTTGAGATGCGGGACTCGTCCGATTTCCGATTTCTTCTCTGTCTCCAATTTCTCCCAATCCTCTAGTCCACCGTGTAGGTAATCCCCGAGTACTGCATCTCTTCCCACGTCTGGTCGCCCCACCGCACTTCGGCGTTAGGATTCGGGTTTGATTTGTTGTTCGCCGAATTGTCGTAGTGGGCAGTCGCGACGAGCCGGGATCCTTTCGGGACGGCGATCGGCTTCGCGTATTCATAGTACGTCTGCCAGTTGAAATCGTAGCGCGGGACCGAGAGGACGACTTCCTGGCGTCCATCGGGATAGGTCAGCCGGTACTCCCAGCTTTTCCCACGGAGATGGGTGTGAGGAAAAAGTGCCGTGATATGCGCATCCTCGGTGAACTCGATCTGCGCGTCCACACGATGGTCTTCAGCTCGAGGCGGAATCGCCAGCTGGAGGTTAACGAAGGAGGCGCTTCGAACCTCCCGTTTCGGGGTCTCTCCGGCAAAAACGAAGCCGACGGAGGTTTGATCTCTCTCGGCTTTGCCGGTCGCGGTGTAGTGAACCTGGAGTGTCAGAACCGAGCCCGCTTTGATACGCAACGCGGAGCCGGGTTCGAAAACCTGGGCATTTGTTCCGGGTGCTGTCGTGGCGATCAGTGGTCCGCGCATTGCTGCGGCGTTTTGCGCGCGACCCCGCAGGGCGGCGGCAATTGCCGGGAACGCTTCAGCGCCCCTGCCCGGTGCGTTTCGCTGAACAAACGGCGGCTGACGGAAGGCGCCCCCGGGCTCACTGGCGAATACCAGGACGTGATGGACAACACTGCGTGTTCCGGGGCGAATCTCGATGGCCTGGATCCACTTGTCTTCCTTGAAGTTCGTCGGAACTCTGAAATATTGATATTCGATCGTTCCCGAAGCAGGCACGTTGTAGGGCTGGTCCATGGCAACAATGGCGTCCGGCGTTCCGATGGTCCAACCCTGCGGGAAGACTGGAGGCGGGGGCAAATCCTTTCGATCGCCTTCCGGTGCGCCATTCGCCGCCCACTGAACGAGGGTCTCTTTCTCAGATCGTGTCAGGTGTCGTTCGTTGAGGAAGGTTCCCTCGGGAGCTTCAGCATGCCAGGGTGGCATGGTGCCGAGCTCAATTCGCGTGCGGATCGATCGCGCAAATGGCCGCGCCAGTTCGTAAGTCATCAGCGACATCGGCGCCATTTCACCGGGGCGGTGACAGCTGACGCAGTTCTTGTAAAGAATCGGCGCGACGTCTTTCGAAAACGTCGGCGTACCGGGTGACTGAGCGCCGAAAAACGTGGTCACAATAAGCGCCGAAGGCAGGCCGATACGAGCGACAAGTCCGAGAGTACGGGAGCCCATGGGATACCTCCTCAGAATCAACTCGCAGTATAAGCTTTTTGACAAACGGATCTTCAGCCGGAAGGGCCGCCAAACCTGCCATATTTTCGAAGCGACGGCGACAGCCATGCCGTGATCAGTGCGACCGCGATCGTGCCGAATCCGCCGATGACCACCGACGCGACCGGGCCGGCAAGATCTGCGACGGCGCCCGACTCAAACGCACCGAGTTGATTGGAGGTTCCGATAAAGAGCCCGTTTAAGGCCGACACTCGCCCCCGCATGTCATCCGGTGTCGACATCTGAACCAGTGTCGAGCGCACCACGACGCTGATATTGTCGCAAACGCCCAGGACGAAGAGCATCGCAAGGGAGAGCGGAAAGGAGCGGGAGATTCCGAAGACGATCGTCGCGCCCCCGAAGAACGTTACCGCCAGCAGAATGGTCCGTCCCGCGCGCTGCAGCGGGCCTCGGTGCGCTCGCGTCAGCGCAGAGACGACGGCGCCTGCCGACGGCGCGGCCAACAACCATCCAAGGCCATTGGCGCCTACATGTAAGATGTCTTTCGCATAGATCGGCATCAGGGCGGTTGCGCCTCCCAGCAGAACACCGAACATGTCCAGCATCATGACCGACAGCACAACCTTCGTGTTCCAGATGAAACGAAAACCTGCAGAAAGGGAACTGAACGTCAGGGCACTCTCTGCGGGCCGTTCATGGCGGTAAGAAATCGGAGCGAGAAGAAGTGCGAAGCCGGCGATCAGAACCGCGCTCAGGACGTACACCGCTGTTACTCCGCCGTAGTAAATAAAAAAACCGCCGATCGCAGGCCCGATGAAGGACGAGATCTCGAAACCGCTCGAATTCCATGAGACGGCGTTCTCGAAAATCGAGAGAGGCACAATCCGGGGAAGCAGCGCACTTCTCGCGGGCATCCAGAAGGCTCGGGCTGTTCCCGTCGCCAGGAGGCACAAATACATCAGAGCTAGGGGGCCCCCGAAGGCTGCATTGATCGCCAGCACGACAGCCGCCAGGGATGTCAGCGACACCGCTGCCATCAGCACATGTTTGCGATTGTAGATATCCGTAAAGTGTCCGGCGACCGCGACGAACGCCAGCTGCGGGATGAACTGGACGAGCCCGACCAAGCCTAGATTGAGAGCCGATCCGGTGCGCTCGTACATTTCCCAGCCCACCGCGACGTTCAGCATTTGCAGACCCAGAATGAAAATGAGGTTCCCGGTGAAGTAAGGCCTGTACGCGGGTATTCGGAATGCCGCGTAGGCATCATGAGTTTTTGAGGTTTCCACGATCAGGTCTTCTTTGGCTTTGCCGGGGACCGGCACGTCGAAGCTTAACATGCACTCCCCCGTTGAAGGAGGAGTGACCCGATGTGAGACTTTTCTGGATGAAGCGGGTTTTTCTAATTCTCTTAATAAGTTGTTGCCTTGTTGTTGTCTCATCAGCGCCGGAGGAGAAAGGAAAGTTCGGCGGAACCTTCATCGGTGCGATCATCGCCGAAGACGGCATCGTCATGGGCTCCGACTCCCGATCTACCTTCGTGGACGGCGCGGGCGAACCGATGGGTTATGTGGATCGAATGCCCAAGATCTATGTGAGGGACGGCGCCGCTATCGCTGTGGCTGGCCTCACCAGCGTCGAGGATGAATTGCTCAGTGCCTTCATCCGGCGCAACCACGACCTGCTGAACAGCTCCGTGAATGAGATTCTTTTTGACGTCGGGCTGAAGCTGCCGATTCGCAACACCAATAGCGTTTTGATGCTTTCAGCCGGCCTCGCGAATGGAGAGCCGCTAATTTGTGCCAAGGTGCCCATCGAGCCGCAGTCCTGTCGCAAATCCGGCTATTTCGCCAACAAAAACTCGCCAGGTCTGCGCAGATGGTACGAAATGCCTCACCGCTACCCTGTGACAACCCGAGACGCTGCGGTTGCTCTGGAACGGGCAATCCGGGAAGCGTCTGACCTGGATACTACGATCGGTGGTCCCATCACGCTGCTGGAAATCTCGCGTTCGGGGTCCCAATGGCTTCAGAATCCGCCAAACGATAATGGCTGGAGTCGCGTCTGCGACATCGTTGAGGCCTATCGGAAGGGCCGCGTTCCGATCTTCTTTACCGATTCCAAGGAAAGGCTTGACCGGTATCTCGTGAGTGTCTGCCCGAGGTAGCACCGCAGCATATAATCGTTACATGAAAGTTCCCAGGCCTGTGAACCAGCCCGTTCGCGGCTTTGCGCCGGGAACGCCCGAGCGCGAAAGTCTCCGCGCGGCCCTGACTCGGCAGTCGAGTCACGAAACCGAAATTCCTCTGCTTATCGGCGGTAAAGAAGTACGAACGGGAAAGACCGACAAGGCGGTCATGCCGCACCGGCACGTCCACGTCTTGGCTACCTGGCACAAAGGCGGAGCAAAGGAAGTGACTCAGGCGATCCAGGCAGCGCTCAAGGCGCATGCCGACTGGTCGTCCTGGAAGTTTGAGGATCGCGCCGCGATTTTTCTCAGGGCGGCGGAGTTGCTCGCAACGGTGCGACGCGATGATGTCAGCGCAGCGACAATGCTCAACCAGAGCAAGACAGCGCACCAGTCTGAGATCGACGCTGTTTGCGAAACTATCGACTTCCTTCGTTTCAACGTTCACTTTGCGGACCGGATCTACCGCGACCAACCGTTATCGCCTGCCGGAACCTGGAATCAGATGGATTACCGGCCGCTGGAAGGATTCGTCTTCGCGGTGACTCCCTTTAATTTCACATCAATCGCCGGCAACCTTCCCTCAGTTGCAGCCCTGATGGGCAACACGGTCGTCTGGAAATGCGCAAGCAGCACCGTCTACAGCAACTACCAAATCGCGAAGGTCTTTGAAGAGGCGGGTCTGCCTCCTGGCGTCATCAATTTCGTACCCGGGGAAGCGAGGGCCATCAGCGATGTGGTCCTGAGCCATCCGGAACTCGCCGGTGTTCACTTCACGGGCTCGACTGAAGTCTTCCAGGGGATGTGGCGGAAGATCGGAGACAACATCGCGTCATATCGGACATATCCCCGGCTTGTTGGCGAGACCGGAGGCAAAAACTTTGTTCTCGTGCATGCCAGCGGCGATATCGCGGCCGTAAGTGCGGCGCTTGTCCGTGGGGGTTATGAATTCCAGGGCCAGAAGTGCAGCGCGGCGTCGCGTGTCTATGTGCCAGATTCATTGTGGCCTCGATTACGCGACAGCATGGTCGACGCGATTCAGTCCATTGCCATGGGCGATATCTCAAACTTTCGGAATTTTATGGGCGCAGTGATCGATGCCAGAGCCTTTGAGAAGATCACCGGTTACGTGGAGGAGGCTCAACATTCTGCCGATGTCGAAATCGTCACCGGCGGTGACGCGGATGACTCTGAAGGATTCTTTATTCGTCCGGTGTTGCTGCGCGCGAAAAGGCCAGACTACCGCACGATGACAGAGGAGATCTTCGGACCCGTCGTGACCGTGTATGTGTACCCCGAGAAAGAGTGGCGTTCAACGCTGGATCTGGTCAACGGGACCTCTCCCTATGGCCTCACGGGCGCCGTTTTTGCGAATGACCGGAAAGCCATCGATGAAGCCCGCCATGTTCTGCGGTTCGCTGCCGGTAACTTCTATATCAACGATAAACCCACCGGCGCCGTTGTCGGCCAGCAGCCTTTCGGCGGGGCCAGAGCCAGCGGTACGAACGACAAGGCCGGCTCGATGATGAATCTGCTGCGGTGGGTCAGCGCCCGCGCGATTAAGGAGACTTTCGTTTCACCGACGGATTACCGATATCCCTTCATGAATCCGGACTAGCCATGTTTCCGGCGCGCCAAAACTTTGGCAGCCAACATGCGAATTACCCCCGCGCAAAGGAGGATTCGCATGAGCTTGCAGGAATCAGGTACCACGAAAAGGATGTTTCTCGATATTCCAAACGCCGCCGGTTTGGCTGGCTTCTCTGTACGTCATTTCCGCAGAATCATTGAGGAAGAACAGATTCGCATCGTCCAGATCGGACGAAAATTCTTCATTCTTGGCGCCGATTTCGAGCGCTGGCAGGCTTCCAAAAGATCTAAAGTTTCTTGACGCCTTTCAATCAAGTTGGTTGATTTAACCCCCCAGAACCAACTGTTGCCCGGCGCGTTCCGAGAGTTTTTTTGAAGTCCAGAACGCGCCGAGAGTCCACCAAAACCAGCCCTTTCCGGACCCCCTTGCGACCCCGTTCTTAGCCCCGCTAAACTGTCCCTTTTGACCAAGGGAGGTTTTATATGAGCGAGAGCGTCGAGACATTCCAATTCCAGGCAGAAGCCCGTCAGGTGCTGGAATTGATGATTCATTCCCTTTATACGAACAAGGAGATCTTTCTTCGAGAGCTGATTTCCAACGCGTCGGATGCGACCGACCGGCTGCGGTTTGAAGCTTTAAGCAATCCTTCGTTGATGGGGGCGGATGACCGCCTGGAAATCCTTGTCGAAACGGATCCGAAAGAACGGACGGTGACGGTTCACGATAACGGAATCGGGATGAGCCGTCAGGAAGTGATTGCGAATATCGGAACCATCGCAAAGTCGGGCACCCGCGAACTGCTGCAATCGATCAAGGAATCGAAATCGTCCGAGATCGCAACATCACTGATCGGCCAGTTTGGTGTGGGTTTTTATTCCGCCTTTATGGTCGCTGATCGCGTCACGCTCGTCACGCGTCGCGCGGGAGAAGATACGGGTACGCAGTGGGAATCGGCTGGTGACGGCACGTATTCGGTCAGTGATGCGCGCCGCTTTTCCCATGGAACTTCCGTCACGCTGCATTTAAAGAATGTTGAAGACGACGAGGCCTCGGAAGACTTCACGAAGCCTTATGTCATCGAGTCGGTCATCCGCAAATATTCGGACTTTGTGACCTATCCCATCCGAACGAAGGAAAAAGACGGCAAGGAATCGGAAAAGCCGATCAACTCCATGAAGCCGATCTGGACTCGCCCCCGTTCGGAAGTGAAGGACGAGGAGTACAAGGAGTTTTACAAACACATCTCGCACGATTGGAACGAACCGATGCGGTTCTGGTCGTTTCGTGCGGAAGGACGTTCGGAATACCAGGCGCTCCTCTATGCACCTTCCGAAGCGCCATTCGATCTCTACTTTCAATCCGGGAAGTGGGGCCTGCATCTCTACGTGCGACGCGTTCTCATCATGGAGCATTGCCAGGATCTGCTACCGCCGTATCTGCGATTCATGCGCGGAGTCGTCGATTCTGCGGACCTTCCACTGAACGTTTCCCGGCAGCGCCTTCAGGAAGACCGTCATATCGCCCAGATCCGGAAATGGTTAACTCGCAAAGTTCTCGACTCCTTCGACGAGATGAACCGCAAAGAACATGCGGAGTACCTCAAGTTATGGAAGAACTTCGGCCGGGTACTCAAGGAAGGAGCGACGCTGGATTTCGAGAACAAGGACAGGCTGCTGGGCTTGTTTCTCTTTGAATCTTCCGCCGATCCCGAGAAGCTGGCGACGTTCGAGGAGTACGTGTCTCGAATGAAAGAAGAGCAGAAGGCGATCTACTACATTACGGGTCCCTCTCGGCGCGCCGTCGAGCATTCGCCGCACCTCGAGGCTTTCAAGGCGAAAGGATACGAAGTTTTATTTCTAACCGACCCCGTCGACGAGATGCTCGTCCAATGGGTTTGGGACTACAAAGACAAAAAGCTCAAGTCCGTAGTCAAGGGAGTTGCCGATTTGGGTGATGACAAGGACCTGGCCGGAAAGGTCAAGGAGTTCTCGAGCCTCATGGACGTTCTTCAGTCGAAACTCGATGAGCGGGTTCGGCAAGTCCGCCTTTCGGGTCGCCTGACTTCATCGCCCGTATGCCTGGTCGTTGCGGACGAGGATATGAGTCCAAACCTCGAGGCGCTCATCGGCAAGGCCAAGGGCGAGGTGACTCGGCAGAAACGGATCCTGGAGATCAACCCTGACCACGAACTGGTGGGGCGTATGCGTGCGCTGCACGCCGCAAATGCGGACGATCCGGCCCTCGATGACTTCGCCAACATTCTTTATGGCTACGCATTGCTGGCTGAAGGGTCGGAAATGCCGGAGCCCGAGAAATTCAACGAGTCGCTGCTGCGCGTGGTGACTAAGGCGATCTAGATCAAAATAAGTCGCGAAAAAGCCGACCAAATAATCCGAAATTGTCGCGATTTTTATTACTCAATGAATCCGGCACCGGCGGTGTCGTTGTTGTCGTCGATGAGAAGGAAAGCGCCGGTTTCGCGATTCTCACGGTAGCTGTCGCACGCAATCGGCAGAAGGGTTTTCACAGAAATGCGGGCAATATCGTTCTGCCGAAGCTCCGCCGGATTGGGCTGCTCTTCGAGGGTATTGGGGTCAACGCGATACTGAATACCTGATGCCAGCGCCTTAACCAGGCGTGTCGTATGCCTCAGCCGATACTTTCCGCCCGCTTTCATCGGCTTGGGACTCATCCAGCACACCGTCGCTTCGAATTGCGTGCGGGGCGCCGGCGCATCATCGATTCCTGTAATGATGTCTCCGCGCGACGCATCAACGTCCTCAGCCAGGGTCAGAGTCACCGATTGCGGTGCAAACGCCGTCGTTCGCTCTCCATCGAAAGTGAAAATGCCAGTAACCTTCGTCTGTCTTCCGCCTGGAAGTATGGTGATCTGCTGACCCAGATTGACGCGGCCTGACGCGATTTTCCCCATGTAGCCACGAAAGTCACCCAATTCGGGAAGCGGTGGACGATTGACCAGTTGGATAGGGAATCGCAAATGACTCGAGTCCTGCTGTTCGACGTCGATGGTCTCCAGTGTCTCCATGACCGTCTGGTCCGTGTACCAGGGCAGATTCTCCCCACGCTGAACGACCATGTCTCCCTGCAGGGCAGAAATCGGAATGAAGCGCAGGTCCAGAGGGCCCAACTGCTGGAAAAACGCTTTGAAGTCGGAACAGATCCGATCGTAGACATCCTTATTGAAGTCCACCAGATCCATCTTGTTTACAGCAACAATCACATGGCGGATGCCAACAAGGTGGGCGATATATGCATGACGTCGTGACTGCGTCACCAGGCCCTGGCGTGCGTCCACCAGAATCAGGGCCAGATCGGCGGTGCTGGCTCCCGTCACCATGTTGCGCGTGTATTGTTCATGCCCGGGTGCGTCGGCGATGATGAACTTGCGGCGCTCGGTGTTGAAGTAGCGGTAGGCAACGTCGATGGTGATGCCTTGTTCTCGCTCGGCTTTCAAACCGTCGGTGAGGAGGGCGAAATCGATTCCTTTTCCACCACGACGTTCGTTATCGCGCTGGGCAGCAGACACCTGATCTTCAAACGCTCCGCGCGCGTCTACAAGGAGCCGTCCGATAAGGGTGGACTTTCCATCGTCGACGCTGCCTGCTGTTATGAACCGAAGGAGACCGACGCTCAAAAGTATCCCTCGCGCTTCTTGTCTTCCATCGTGTTCGCCCCGTGATCGATAACCCGAGTTTCACGTTCGCTGCGTGTTGCGGCGCCAGCTTCTGCCACGATGTCTTCAATCGTCAGGGCCTGGGACTTGACGGCACCAGTGCATGGCATGCATCCGAGAGTTCGAAACCGTACCCACTCGGTGACGACGGTTTCTCCGTCGCGGACATCTTCTGGATTGTCGACAGGAATCCAGTTTGTACCCCGGTAAACGACTTTCCGCTGGCGGGCATAGTAAAGGGGGACAATCGGAATATTCTGCTCGCGGATGTACTGCCAGACATCGCGCTCAGTCCAGTTGGATAGAGGAAAGACCCTCATGGACTCGCCTTCGTGAATCTCGCCGTTGTACAGGTTCCAAAGTTCCGGACGCTGGTTTCGAGGATCCCACTGTCCGAAAGCGTCCCGCAGCGAGAAGACCCGTTCTTTTGCCCTGGACCGTTCTTCGTCACGCCGCGCGCCGCCAATCGCCGCGTCGAACTGATACATCTCCAGAGCCTGCAACAGGGCGCCGGTCTTCAAGGCGCCGCAGCAGCGGGCCACCCCCAGCTTCAGGGGATGAGCGCCCTCCGCAATCGCTTCTTCGTTGCGATGCACAATCAGCCGGGCCCCAATGGCCTTGGTGAATTCCTCCCGGAACTTCAACATTTCTGGGAACTTGTATCCCGTATCCACATGGAGGAGTGGAAAGGGAATCGGTCCCGGGTAAAAAGCCTTCCTCGCGAGATGGACCAGAACGCTGGAGTCCTTTCCTATCGAGTAGAGCAGGACCGGGTTGCGGAACTGTGCGACGACCTCGCGGATGATGTAGACCGATTCGGCTTCGAGCGCCTGGAGATGTGACCAGTCTTCGCTCATTGCGGCCCTTCGATCTTCTTTGCTAACAAGGTTTGGTGAATCACTACTTCGAAGAACAACGATTATGAACCGGTTGGTCTACCCTTGTCCACCCGGCACCTGAAGAATCGGCACGGATTTTCGTCCCAAAACCTAAGCATGCCGGGCACATGCTGTTACAATCGAAAATAATCCAAGCCGGATTCACAGGCAGGCCGGAGGCTGTAGAAAATGGAAAAGAAGTGGTACCACTATTTCGTCGTTGCCGAGGCGGCGAAGGACGCTGAGAAGGAGGCGCCCCCAACTGCCAGGACAGCAGCTCCGTCACCAACGCCCCGTCGCGCCGCCGAAATGGTGCCGGATATCGACAGCGAGACCACGTTTACCACTCCGCTTGGCGATGCCTCTTCCTTCGACGACATCTATGCGAGCGCCCAGATTGTTGCGCCGCCCCACGGTTATAGTGTGTTGAAGGTCGCGGATATGCTCGAGAGCGAACACATTCAGGCACTCCCGGCAGACGTGAAGCGGAAATCGATCCTGGTCGCACTCGACGCGGCCAGTGTGAATATTAACGACATCGTTGAGGATGCTGTACGGCGCGATCGCGCTCTGGATACTTACGAGCGCGTGCTGGTGAAGAATCTGGAGAATCTTCGGGCTGAAAAGGAACGCGAAAACAAGCGCCTGGAGGACGAGATCAATCAGAAGATGGCCGAACTCCGAGCCCGAATTGCCGATAATACAAAGGCGATCACCGAAGAACAGGAAAGCCTGCTGCAGTGGCGCACTCGAAAAACTCAGGAAGAAGAAAGGATTGCACAAGCCGTCGGGTATTTCGTGTCCGAGAATCCCATTACGACTGCCGGCGGAAACTCCACCCCATCCGGTTCGCCGGACCAGAAGTGAGGTAGATAATCATGTTTGCCAGATTGAAGCGTTTGTTCCGCGCTTGGACGGGATTCTTCATCTCTATGGCTGAAGATCCGGAAGTGATGTTGCAGGACGCCATTGAGGAAATGCGCACGACGATGCCGAGGCTCAATTCGGTTCTCGTCGCGACCCGGGCGACGGTGATCCGGTTGCAGGAGGAACGCGACCAGCTCACGCGTCAGGATCGCAACCTGTCCGGCTCGATCCAGGCAGCCTTGCGAGACGGGTCGGCGGCGGCTCGCAGCGTCGCTGAAGAGGACGCCATTCAACTGCAACAGATCCGGTCTGATCTTTCCAGCACCCAGGAACAGCTCCTCGCTGCCACTACAGCGCATGAAAGCGCGAAAATGTCCGTTGATGCGTTGAAGAGCAAACTGCAGGCGAAGATCGAAACCTGTCAACGCGCTATGAAGGAACGGCAAAAGGCTCAGGTAATGAAGAGTGCAGCGGATGCAATTGTCGAGCTGCAGTCTTATGGTGTCGCCTCTACGGCCGACAAATTCCTGGAACAGATCAAACAGGAAGTTGCCGAATCGAAGGCTTCGGTCGAGGTGGCCACGGGCAGTCTCGACACGGCTTCGATCGAGAGAGAACGGACTGCGCGAAAATTGAAAGCGTCGAGCATCCTGCAGCAGTTTGAAGTGGAGATGGGAATTGCGAAGCCCACACCCGTATCCGAATCGGGCGCGCCGAGCGTCGGCGCGCGCGTAGGTGAGAAGCAGGGCTCCTGAGCCGATACGAATGGAAACTCCGGGCGATGAAAAAGCCGGCTCGATTCTGCGAGAACTGATTTTCAATCAGTACCAGGCTATCGTCGCAGGCGGCGCCGCCGTCGCATCGCTGATCACTCTAAATCCGTTGCCTCTCCTGGTGTGGCTGGGTGGAGAATTTGTCCTCTTGCCAATACTGGACTCGGGACCCGTCCGCCGATACGTCCATCGGAAAAGGAGAGCTTCGGCGCTTCAGCAGACCGAAGCCGGACGCTCGCGCGTCATCAGCTCATTCCGTCCCGAGTATCTCCAGCAATACCGCGAAATGGAGAATCTGTGCCGCCATATCGAAGCCAACTACCAGGGCCTGCACGGAATATCTCAGGCCTATCTTTATGAGCAACGGGGCAAGCTCGACATGATTCTCGATGGATGCCTGAATCGTATTCTGGCGCTCCAACGCTATGAACGCCTGCTCGAAAGCCGCGACAAGGATGAGGTGGAGGAAGAGATAACCCGCCTGCAGGAAGAATTGGAACAGCCGCAGCTCACGGACCGCGCGCGAGCTGCCATACAGAAAAATCTGGAACTGAAGCAGAAGCTGCTGACTTCCGATCATGAGGCGCGAGGAACCGTCAAGGCCCTGGTTACCGAACTGGATACGATGAAGTCGCTGTTGGAGGTCCTGCACCAGAACTCCATTTCATTGCGCGATCCGCAGGCGGTCTCTCACGAACTGGACAGCATTGTTCGACAGTCGGAGGACTCGGGCCGGATGATTCGAGAGATTGAGTCGATGCTGCGCCCCGAAGGAGCGGATTGGCGTGACGAAACCAGCCTTCCCTCATTGGGTGAAGGTAAAGAGAGGCCCGGCGCTGCACCAACCCGCCGGCCGCAACAACGAGTGAAAGATAAATGACCGATCTCACTGCAGACTATCCGCGGTGGGCGCGCGAACTCGCCCATGGAATCCAGGCTCGCCTGGGAAACTCCTTCGTCCTTCATGGAAACGTCCATGACCTGGTGAACGTGCCGAGGTCATCGAAAGGTCACGAATTCATTTCGCTGACCGCATTCCTTGCCGATTGGATCTTTGGCCCCCGCGCCGTTGTGATCGAGTATCAACGGGCAAATGGCGCGATTTTTCATACCAAGCAATCGCACAAGCACTTCGTCGATATGGTCGAGGTCGTCGACTCCATTCACGGTACCAATTTCGCGTCGTCTCTGCCCCGCGAACCGGGAATGTTCTTCTCGTTGCTGGATTCGTTTCTCAAACATGTGGTCCACAATGGCAAACCCGATGGCGTGGCGGTTCTGTTTCCCTATGCGGAGACCCTGATCCCCGAGGCCGGCGGTAGTCTCGGAGCGGAAGACTCTGCCATTCGCGTCTTCATTCAAAAATGGTCGACCGATCCTGCGTTGCTTGCGTCCAACGTCACATTCGTCCTGATCACGGAGAATCTTGCCGATATCAGCACGAGAATCGTGCGATCCCCCCAAACGATCGAGATCGAGATCGAGCGTCCCGGCGAGCAGGAACGTCGCGACTTCCTTCTTGCCACGCGTGACGGCAAATGGTTTGAGTCCAACTCCGACCTGCCCGCAGAACGGCTGGCTCAGCTGACTTCCGGGCTCAATCGCATTCAACTGCGCCAGATCCTGTCGTCTGTCGAGCAACAGAAGGTCAAACTCGACGCGACCACTCTCCGAGAACAGAAGAAGGCTGTGATAGAAGCGGAATGCTTCGGGCTTTTGGAGTACGTGGAATCCCGATTCACGCTCGATATGGTCTCCGGACACGAAGGTGTGAAGCAGCGCCTGCGCCGCGCAGCGGCCGCGATCCTGGCGGGGCGGCTTCGCGGAGTACCCATGGGATATCTGATTGCCGGACCGGTTGGATCCGCCAAGACGTTCCTCGTGAATTGCTTCACGGGAGAACTGGGCTTCCCCTGCGTCAAGTTTCTCAACTTTCGATCGCAGTGGCAGGGCGTGACCGAATCGAATCTGGAAAAGATCCTCAAACTGCTCCATGCCATGTGGCCGATTGGAGTGATCATCGACGAAGCGGATGCATTTCTTGGAGATCGCAATCAGCAGGGCGACTCGGGAACATCGAACCGGGTCTTCGCCCAGTTTGCATCGTTCATGGGGAATACTGAATACCGCGGGAAGATTCTGTGGTTCCTCATTACGTCCCGGCCGGATCTGCTGCCGATTGATCTGAAGCGTCAGGGCCGCGCCGAGGAGCATCTGGCGTTGTTCTATCCGGAAACGGATGAGGAATACGACGCGCTTTTCACGATCATGCTCCGAAAGAGTGGGCTGAAGACGTCCGTTCAATCCATCAAGGAAGTGTTGGAAGATCCTCGATCCAGCGGGTTGTCCGGTGCCGACATCGAAGCGATCCTGGCGCGGGCGGCGCTGGTGTCCGATGCGACAGGTGGGGATGGCGTCGTCAGCGCTGAAACGCTGCGAGAGGTTTTTCACGACTTCATACCTGCAACCAACCAGCTGGAGCGCGAGTTTCAGATTCTGGCGGGTGTTCAGGAATGTACGTCCAGAGAAGTCTTGCCGGAGCGCTATCGAAAGATGGATCGATCCACCATTCAATTACGTATGAACGAACTGAGGGCATTGCTGAATGCCTTCTAAGTCTCTGCCCTTGACAGGGTTGCGCGGCGTGCGCTACACCCTGTGCGACAATTCAAGGAGGTTCTGGTGGCACGTAGCCCCTTGTTTCACTCTCTGAGCCGTATGTTCAAAATCGCGGCTCTCGCCGCTCGCAATCGACCCGGCGTCGCACCCATCGATGAACTGCTCGACATGGCGTATTCGCGACGGCGATTTATTCGCGATTCCGCCGTTGCCACGGCCGCGCTTGCGACCGGCGTGCTGGCTCCCGGGTGTGGTCGAACCGGAACGGCTCCCGCGCCTTCGCCGGGCACAGGCACGCGCATCGCCATCGTTGGCGGTGGCATGGCAGGATTGAACACGGCCTACAAGCTTCAGAAAGTTGGGCTCAACGCGACGATCTTTGAAGGTTCTGACCGCATCGGTGGCCGCATGTTCACAGCACGCGACATGCTGGCCGGCGGCATCACAACGGAGCTCGGCGGCGAGTTTATCGATAGCACGCACGAAGAAATGCTCGCGCTCATGACCGAGTTCGGCCTGGAGAAGCTGGACACGCTTGCCCCTGAGGCGTCGACGCTCAAAAAGGAGACCTACTTCATCAACGGAAGGCACTACACGCAGGCGCAGGCGGCAAAGCAATTCGTTCCCATCGCCAAGCGGATTCTCGAGGACTACGACGCGCTGGGCGACGTCGTGGACTACAAGGAGGAAGGCGGAGGCAAAGGACTCGACCAGATGTCGATGGCTGCTTACTTCGACAAGATTGGTGCAAAGGGCTGGATGCGTGAATTGTTCGAAGTGGCTTACGTTACCGAGTACGGCCTGGAAATCGGCG
>DASTBJ010000153.1:0-3191 GCA_035712125.1 Terriglobia bacterium | reverse complement strand
AAGAAGCGAGACGCCGGGATTATTGCCGGCGGCGCGGGCGTTGGTGCTGCGATTGGAGCGATAGCTGGAGGCGGCAAAGGAGCTGCAATTGGAGCTGCGGTCGGCGGCGCAGGCGGTACGGGTGCTGTCCTCGCCACCAAGGGTAAAGAGGTGGAGTACGACGCAGAGTCGAAGCTCGAGTTCAGCCTGGACGAAGACCTCAAAGTGACCCTGTAGACGGGAAAACATGGACTCGTGTCATCCAAGTTGAACACATCCCGGGTGTTAGAGCGCGTGGGAAACTGCTGATTCTAAAGTACGCATACCGACGTCTAAGGAATGGAACGCTCCCTGCACAGGGCGTCCCCGGACTGAAAGGAGAGAAGATTTCTATGCGAGTCTGGAAATTGACACCGCTGTTTTTCATTATTCTGAGTGTCGTTGCGTGTTCCTCTGGGACTGCGGAACAACCGGCCACAGAACCGGCGGCGCCAGCCGCCACGACCGCTTTAAATGAACCGACGCCGGCACCAGCGCCTGCCCCGGCCGTGCAACCAGTACCACAGCCGCCCGCAGCACCGAAGCCGGCAAAGACTGCTTCAAAACCTGCAGCGCCGGCGCCGAAAATTGAAGCAAAGCCCACGCCGGCACCCGCGCCTGTAGCTGAACCGGCCCCGGTACCCGTTGCCGTTGTAAATACGCCGCCTCCGGCGCCTGCGGTCGCACCCGCTCCACCGCCGCCGCCGAAGCCCGTGGTCATCCCCGCGGGAACGGAACTGAATGTCGTCCTTTCGGATCCGCTGAACTCCGGGAAGAACAAGGCTGGCGATGAATTCTCGGCGAACCTGGCAGCGCCCGTCTATGTGAACGGTGCGACGATCCTGGAACGCGGTGCGAAGCTGCAGGGCAAAGTCTTCGTGGCGGAAGGTGCGGGCAGAGTGTCCGGCAAGGCCACGATGACGATCGGATTAACAGGAGTGATGCATCACGGCAAAATGGTCCCGATCTCGACGCAGGACATGTTCACTGAAGCCGAATCGTCCAAGGGCCGGGATGCCGCCGTCGTTGGCGGAGGCGCTGGAATCGGAGCCTTGATTGGCGCAATCGCCGGTGGTGGTAAAGGAGCTGCAATTGGAGCCGCGGTCGGTGGTGCCGGTGGAACCGGTGCGGTGCTGGCTACCAAAGGCAAGGAAGTCGACTTTCCTGCCGAGTTCAAGCTGACGTTCACACTCGACAAAGACCTTTCCGTCCTTCCGTAAAAAATCGGGGTCAGACTTAGTTGTTTACATTTTTCGCATTCGCGAAAAATGTAAACAACTAGTCTGACCCCGATTTTTCTTAAACGGACTCGCCGAGCGGGATGTATCGCCCAATGATCACAATCACGATCCAGAGCACCAGGGAAGCGCCTGCCACGAGCTTCGCCACCATCGGCGCGTCCTGACCGGCTCCGGCATTGCCAAATTTCTGGAACATCGACGTGCAATAGAACAACACCAGAACGGCCGCGGCGATGAAGATCGCGAAGATCTTCAGCTGGAAGTACCAGTTGGCGTAATAAAAAAACGGCATTCCGATAAAGAACATGAACCCGGTGACGACGTTAATGACGAAGCCGAGTAGTCCAAGCGGTATCAGCCGTTGTAGTGGCCCGAGCGGAAGCTGCTTAAAGAATCCGAGCGTTCGAATGCTGATGATGCCGACCACGCCGATCAGCAGAATCAGTCCGATGAAATGAAGGTCCTCGACCATGGGCCAGACCCAGCGCGAATAATCGATCACGAAATATCGCGTCGCGAGAACCACCTTTGCGCCCAGCTGCGCGATCTCCGATGGCGCCTCGCCTTCCTTCACGATCTCCTCGTGACTGATGTTTCCTCCAGTGTTTCCTGCAACCGCCATGAGTCCGGCGGTTGCGAGAGCGGAAAGCAGCACTGCCAGGGAAACCCACGACTGCGCGTGCGATTCGTCAACCTTGGAGCTCTTGGCGGATGGCCACAACCCGCAAACGGAAAAGATGCCGGTTAGCCCCATGGCCAGCAACGCCAACATCGCGGCGCCTTCATGGGTCTCCGCGAGCGAGGCGGACCAACCTTGCTGTTTCCTCAATACTTCGGCTGCAGCATTCCCGCTCAAATAAACCGGAAGAGCGAGGATTGCCAGTGCGGCAAACAACACGTAGCTTGCCTGCCGGAGATCCCTGTTGCGCGTCGCCAGGGCAATGACGAACAGGCCGAGTCCAATGAACGTGCCGATAATCGGCCAATGATTCAGTAGAAGATGGATGTGTGGGAGATTCACGATAGTCTCCTAACCGGGATAACTGACGTGTGTATAGGTGTACGCCAGCATGCGTCCCGAGGTAACCACGCCTGCCCAGAAGAGCAGCGAGAGTATCGCAAGTGCCTTGCCTCGTAACCTTATATCGGTATCGCTCAACGCAGGTTCAGTGAAGACGCGTTTTTTGAGCATTACCATCGCGACCATTCCTGCCACGATGAGAACCATCTTGATATAGAAGTCGAGGTTTGTGAGAGATTTTGTTGGGTACCCGATCAGGAGGAGCCCGCCTGACACGAACTGTATCCAAAAGCCGGCCCAGATGAAACTGTACAGACGCTTCAATGGTGCGAAAGGCAAACCTTGCGGAATGCCGAGAATCCTCAGCGCGATAAGCATACTCGCACCCACCAGCAAAGCCATGCCCAGCGCATGGATCGAAAGAATAGCCCAGAAAGGATTATCGCGAACCCACATGCTGAGACCACTATCCTCAATGGTCAAAAAGAAATGGGGAACATTCATAACTTTTAGTTGTCTCCTGGGGATGAAATTCCCGGAGGGGGATTAAAGACCCAAACGAGGGTCGATTGCAAGCGCGATAACAAAAAGGTAGTGTGTCCGGTTTGAAAATCCGGACAATGTTCAGTCATGAAAGCTGCAATCGTGACAGGCGCGGGGACAGGAATCGGCAAGGCGACAGCGCTGGCGCTGTTGCGAGAAGGGTGGTGCGTCATGCTGGCGGGCCGCCGAAATGACCCCCTTGCACAAACCGGATCCGAGGCTCCCGAGGGTGCGAGAGCTCTCGTCGTCCCGACCGACGTCACCGACCCGGGCGCCGTCCGCCGCCTGTTCCAGAAAACGGAGGAAACGTTCGGCCGCCTCGACCTCCTCTTCAATAACGCCGGAACCGGCGCCCGAGCCGTCCCGAT
>DASTBJ010000152.1:0-11365 GCA_035712125.1 Terriglobia bacterium | reverse complement strand
TGGTCCGTGGTCAGGGTCGAATTCGCTTTGACGGCCTGTTAAGCGGGAACCTGATTCGTGGACAGGCGGAACAGAACGGCGTTGTTGGCGAGTTCCAGATGGTGCGTATCGATCGATCCCAGCCGAATCGTGAACCGCGCCTTGCCGCGACATACCGGGCTCGAGGCGGCGCCGTCATCACTGTCGCGCGGTTTGATTTTGGTGACGGTATCGACCGGCTCGCGTTGTTGGACGCCGAGCGGGGATATTGGGGCACGTTGATTCCCACAGCACCTGATGCGTACGTGCTGGCTCCGGCCCGCTCCGGGCGTTTTCCCGTGAATCTTCGTGTCGAGTTTCAACGCTATCCCGACGGGAATGGCCGGACACTGACGCTGACCGGACCCGCTTCGGAGCGTGTAACCGCCAATCGGGTCGACGTTTACGACGCCCGGGACGTCGTGTTTCAGAACGGTGACATCAAACTCTCCGGCACGATCTTGAGTCCTCGCGGGCAGGGGACGTCTTCCGCGGTTGTGATGGTTCACAGTTCGGGGAATCAGTCACAGAATGGTCCGGTCGCCTATTTCCGTTTGATCGCGAATGTTTTTGCCGCGAACGGGATTACGACGCTCGTCTACGACAAACGCGGCGTTGCATCATCAACCGGAAGCTGGACCACCGCGTCTTTCGACGATCTCGCCGGAGATGTACGCGCCGCCGTCGCCACGGTTCGAAGTACGCCGGGTGTTGATCCCGACCGGGTGGGAATCTGGGGCATCAGTCAGGGCGGCTGGGTTGGTCCTCTGGCGGCAACCGGCGACTCCCGGGTGGCATTCCTCGCGCTCGTGGGCTCCGCCGCCACGACACCCGCACAACAGGAAATGGACCGTGTCGCGCAGGTCATGAAAGCTAACGGATCTGCGCAGACAGATATCGACGCAGCGCAGAGATATCTTCAGACATTTTTCGAAGTGGTTTCTGGTCTCCGGCCCTGGGATGCGCTGCAGGCAGCGATTACCAGCACTGCCTCCGAACGATGGCTCCAATACACCCCGCGACCGCGGACGCCGCAGGAAGCAAGCTGGTCGCCGGCGCCGGCAATGCTGGATCCGGCATCGGTCTTTCAAAAGATCCAGGCTCCTGTGCTTGCGATACACGGTACGGACGATCTCGACGTGCCGGCTTCCAGGAACTCTGCCTTGTTTGCGAAACTCTCGACGCACTCCCTGAGTCGTCGCCGTGTGTTTGACCGCGCCGATCACTACATACTCGTGGGAATTGAGAACCCGGACACGCAGTATCGCCGGCTAAGCTCCGGCTATCTGGATTTGATGATGGACTGGATCAAACGCGCGTCACGAGACCGGTGAAACCACGATCAGCGCAACCCGCTGAAAGTGTCAACTGCCCAACAGTGTGCGACCGTTCGCAGCCATGAACTCATCCTTGATGGACTGCTGACGTGATTTGACGCGATTCAGCAAATCGCGCCAGCGCGTATCCTGGTGCAGCGGCGCCAGGTAAGGATCGCGTTCGAAGCCGGTGAAGCACCAGAAACCAGCGGCAACGGATCGCTCCAGCATCCGGTAAGCGCTTTCGGGAATGCCGAGTCGCGCATAGATTTCCGCAACATAGAACAGCCCTTCTCCATCATTGAATGCAAAGGAGTCAAAACACTGGAGTGCGGCGAGAGCCTCGTCGTGGTGTCCTTCGAAGGCGGCCCGTAGACCTGTAGAGAAACTGCGAAGCAACGGGAATGCAGCAAATCTCTCCTCTTCCTGCCGAGCCGCACGGATCGCTTCGGGTTCGCGACCCAACGCGCCTAGTAATCTCGCTTCAAAGGGATCACTGCTGCGATGAGCGTCTTCCAGAGCGCGACTGTATTCGCCCTGCAAGTAATACGTATGGAGCACGCTGGTAGAGACCGTCGGATCCAGGCGGACTGCCTGATGATGGGCCGCGACCGATTCCTCCAGTAATCCAGCGTATCGAAGAGCGTGCACCAGCGCCGCATAGATGTACGGCTCTGCGCGCCGCTCTGCTGCGCGTTTCAGCAGACGTGAAAGAGCTGCTTCGACACGTCCGAGGTCCACTTCGAGCTGCGCGTAGTAGTGCTGTGCGGCTCCGTGTTTCGGGTCCAACTCCAGAGCGTGAAGGAACGCCGTTTCGGCTCGCGCAAGCTGTGCCGGGTCCTCATATTTTCCCAAAATGCGATCGAGCCGTCCCCGTTCGGCCCATGCTGCCGCAAAGCCGGGGTCAAGATCCACGCACTGGTCGAAGAACGCGCGCGCCTGACGCCAGCCGCTCGGCTCCATCCGGAGCTGCATTCCACGAAGATACAAGTCGTACGCCCGAGCATTGACAGAGTGTGCCGGCGCACTCGAAGTCTGGTCCCGTGCGGTCAGCGGCAGCGATTGAAGGACTTTATGGGCGAGCTGGTCGTTCAGCTCGAAAGCCTGATCGGGTGTGACTTGCATAGTTTGGGTCCACCACACATCACCCGCAGGCACGGATACAAGTTCGGCTGTAATCCGCAATCGATCGTTCATTCGTAAAATCGACCCGGTGAGAACAACATCCACTGCGAGATCCGTGGCGAGGGAATTCAGATCCGGAATCTGGTTCGCGTACCGAGCGGTCTTCAAAGTGGAGCGTACGACGAGCGATTCAAATCCGGAAAGCGAGCTCACAAGGGCATCCGCAAAACTCACAGGTAAATAGTCGATCTCTCGATCCGGTCTTAATAGTCGAAAAGGCAGGACGGCAAGACGAAAGATGGGGCGAGCTTCGGCGACGCGATCGCCACCGCCGAGCGAGAGCGCTTGCCGAAGCTCATCGGCGACCGTCCTCGCTGTCGGATACCGGTCCTCCGGACGTTTCGACAGCAGTCGATGGATAATCCGATCCGCTCGTACGACCTGCGGAGAACCCGTGAGAACCGGCGGCGTGTCGTAGAGTACGGAATGGACGACCGCAGCGAAGCTTTGACCCGAGAACGGCAGTCGTCCGGCAAGCATCTGATAGAGGATGACGCCCGCCGAAAACAAGTCCGACCGGGAATCAAAGGGAGCCCCCGATAGCTGCTCCGGGGACGCATATTGCGGTGTTCCTGCGAAAACACCCGCCTGAGTGACCGAAGCTTCCGTGACACCCGAAAGATCGGAAGAACGAGCGAGACCAAAATCGAGAAGCTTGACCCCGCCACTCGTGAGGAAGATATTCGATGGTTTGAGATCGCGATGCACGATGCCGTGATCATGGAGGACACAGAGGGCTTCCATGACGGAAGCGGCAATTTTTAGCGCTTCGGCTGGCTGAAGCGGCGTGCTCAGGCGTACCGCAAGGGGGTCTCCGGTGAGGAGCTCCATGACGATGAACGGCTGGCTCTCAAATTCTCCGAGCTCAAAAACCTGGCAAATGAGCGGATGAGAAATGCCGGCCGCGAGCCGGGCTTCGCGAATCAACCGGCTGCCCGCGTTTGAATCCCCTGAATCCGCGCGCAGGAGTTTAATCGCAACCCGTCGGCCGAGGCGCTGGTCCTCGGCGACATACACGATACCCATGCCACCTTCACCCAGTTTGTCGAGGATTCTGTAATGGCGGATTTGTTCTGGTGTCGGCATCGCCATTAGCACGTCAGTTTATCGCCAATCTGTCCACTCGTCCGCCAAATCGGATGCGTACCGATTGAGTTGAGACGTACAATCCACGGTTCGTGCCAGCGTCGAAGCGCTGGACTCTCTGGAGGAACTAACGTTGGATTACACAGTCTTACTCTTCGTACTTGTCATTCTGTTCTTTTTGGGATTGATCGTACTACTCGAAGTCGGAAGGCGCATCGGACTTCGACGTGTCCACAGGGATCCCGAAGGTGCGCATTCGGGCGTGGGTGCCGTCGAGTCCGCAGTCTTTGGGTTAATGGGTCTAATGATTGGCTTCAGCTTCTTCGGAGCTTATCAGCGATTTGATGCTCGCAGAGATCTTGTGGTCGAAGAGACAAACCGAATCCGCGCAGCTTATCTCCGTTTGGATTTTCTTCCCACCGAGAAGCAGCCGGAAATGCGACAAGCTTTCCGTGAGTATCTGGGCGCGCGTATCGAGTACTACAAGAGCTTAACGAATGAGGCAGAGGCCTATGAGGCGATGGAAGCGAAGGAGCTTCAGAGTCGGATCTGGAAGAACGCCGTCGCAGCTGCTGCATCGCCCGGAGCACACCCGAATGCTGGTCTGCTTTTTACTTCTTTGAATGACATGAATGCAATAACCACGACACGGCGGATGGCGATGCAGAAGCATCCTCCATCTATCATTTTCGTTATGCTCATCGGCCTAAGTCTCGCAGGCGCGCTTATGGCGGGTTATCAGATGTCCAAATCCAAGGAGCGAAACTGGCTTCATATCGCCGGGTTCGCGGCTGTCACCACGTTTGTGATTTACGTGATTCTCGATATGGAATACCCACGGATGGGCCTGATCCAAATGACCTCGTTCGATGAGGCGATGGTAGAGCTTCGAAACACGATGCAGTAACGCGACGATGAATGTTAGCGCTGCGTGTCTGCAGATGGCACGATGTTTCCGAACATGTGACCACCAACCGATCCATGTTGCCAGGTTCCCGCATAACGATCGCCGTAGAAGAAGACGCGCACCGAGAATGTGCCGAGCGTGGGAATCGTCAGGTTGGTCAACATGATTACCGGCGTGTCGTCTACCCACCGCATCGTTACAACCACGGGTAGCGAAAGATTGTGCTCACCGATACGGGCGTTAAAACGCCACCGGTCTTCGCCCACTTTCTCCACACTGTAGATATCGTAACTGTCCGGACGCGCGGGCCTGTCCTCCCGCCCGTCAACGGTAAAGCGGCCTACCATGGAGATATTGCGCATCTTTTCTGAGAAAAGGCGTTCCCGTTCTGGAAGATTCGAAAGATCCATCGCCGATCCAATCCCCGCCTTCGCCACGATCCAGCCCGTGCCAAACGTCAGCAAGAGCAAAATGCTTCCAGCAATGATTCGCAGTCCCCGCGACAAACGTGGCATAGACCCTCCCTTGCGCTGACCTCTTCAAGTTCTGGCCACGTATTGTAGGCGAGCACTCCTGCAGGGACAAAAAGCGATTCTTTTCGGGCTGGTTTGACGGGTGCCCCTATGGCAGAGTCGGTGCGGTAGCGGCTGGCAGATGAAGTGGCGAACAGATCATGCCGCCGGTCCGTTAAGGAGTCGAGATGAAGATAAAGAGTGTGGGATCGGTCCTCCTCGGTGCGTGGCTGATTCTGTCCGGGCTGATTGCATTGATAGACCTCAGTTTTTCCGGTCTGATGCCCCTGATGGCAATCCTCGCGCTGGGAGCGGGCCTGCTCATCATTGTGGGCAAGTGATGGTCCGCCGCTTGCAAGGCGATGGGTTTTAAAAGCTATTTCTTTCGGGGGGTGCTTTTCGACGTCGTACGCGTTGAAGACAACTCCGTCTCGCCTGTATGTTTCAGCACTGCCTGGCGGAGCAGATACTCGATCTGACCATTTACACTGCGCAGTTCATCCTGAGCCCACCGCTCCAAACGGACCCACAGTTCCTCATCGATGCGCAGGAGAAAAGCCTTCCGTTCACCCATGTCTGCTTTTCACGTGTACAGAGTTCCCGCGTTGACGATGGGATGCACTTCACTTTCTCCACACAGAACGACCATTAGATTGCTGACCATTGCGGCACGCCGTTCATCGTCGAGATGAACCACATCCTTTGCAGCGAGGTCTCTGAGAGCCATATCGACCATGCTCACGGCCCCGTGAACGATCTTTTCGCGCGCCGCGATTATGGCTTCGGCCTGCTGACGTCGCAGCATCGCCTGCGCAATTTCAGGCGCGTACGCCAAGTGCGTCAGCCGCGTTTCGTCCACGGCGACTCCGGCCTTTGCGAGCCGTTGCTCCAGCTCCACGAGAAGGGCCTGCGAAACTTCTTCGACATTGCTTCTCAAGGAGATTTCGTCTTCTGTGCCGCCATCATAAGGATACCGGCTAGCCAGGTGTCTCACTGCAGACTCACTTTGCGTCGTGACGTAGTGTTCGTAGTTGTCGACATCGAAGACAGCCTGAGCCGTGTCCTGGACCCGCCACACGACAACAGCTGCAATCTCAATCGGACTGCCCCGTCTGTCGTTCACCTTCAGACGTTCTCCATTAAAGGTTCGCGCACGTAACGAAATTTTATTACGACCGAGACTGCGCTGCCTTTCGCCCTGCCCCTGACCGCTCTTCGAGGACTGTGTCAGTTGCGTAATAAGCGAAATGTGGCCGTTGGAGTAAAACGGATTGCCCCAATGCAATCCACTCTCGCGAACGGTTCCTTTGTAGGCACCAAAAAGGATCAGGACCCTCGCTTCGTTCGGCTGAAGGCTGAAGAAACCCGGCAAAAGAAATACCGCAGTACACACCAGTGAAAGGATGAGGAACAAAATAGCCGGCCCCGACCGGACCCTGGCGATCACGATGGCGGTGTCAACGACCAGAATCGCCAGTACGAGGGCGAGCATCATCCATCCGTTTAGAACCTGAACGACTCTTTCACGATTTGACGTTGCCTGAAGGCTGCTCATTAATTTCACTCCGATCGGAATAGTATCGGAATGATATCACTTTAATATGACGGCCTGCCAACTATTGTCAGAATCGGGGTCGGGCCTGACCCCGATTTTTCTGTCGCGCCGGCTCCCAGGCTGGAGGTTATCTGGTTAACTCTGCGATGCGTGCGGTAAACGGAATACCGATCACGTCACCCGCCACGATCAGTTCGACGCGGCGATTGCGCTGTCTTCCGGCAGCGGTATCGTTTGGCGCAACAGGCATCGCTTTACCGAAACCTTGAGCGCCCAGTGAAGTCAGGGGAATTCCCTGCTCCACCAGAAAGTCTCGAACCGAGAGCGCCCTCTTTTCGGAGAGTTGCTGGTTGAATTCCTCGGTGCCGATGCTGTCGGTATGGCCTTCAGCTTCCAAACGCAGTCCGGGGTGTGCGAGCACGATGCCGGAAACTCTGGCTAGCTTTTCCCGAGCAGCGGGTTTGAGTGTGTATTGACCGGTGTCGAACAGCACATCGGAAATGTTGATCACGAGGCCTCGATCGGTTTCGCGTGTATCAAGGATGAGGTTGAGCTGTTGGATCAAACTGGAGCGCAATTCGAGCTTTTCTCGTTCCGCCCGTGCCGCGGCCTCGCGCGCTTGATCCGCTGCCGCTCGTTCGTTGAGTGCGCGCGCTTTTTCAGCATCCGCCATCGCCAGCGCGGCCTTTCGTTCAGCCTCCGCTCGAGCTGCCGCCTCACGCGCCTGATCCGCCGCGGCCTGGTCTCGCAAGGCGCGTTCTCGTGCAATTTCGGCCAGGGCGAGTGCGGTAGTGCGCTCAGCTTCCGCCCGTGCACGACGCTCCGCCTCGAGCCGTTGTTCCAGTTCGGCCTGGGCCCGGCGTCGGGAGTCTTCTTCGGACTGCGCTCTGGCACGATCGGCCTGCGCCTTCGCATCGGACTCGCGATTCGCCGAAGCCTGTCGTTCGTCTGCGAGGCGCTGATCCTCCTGACGTTTCAGAGCGATCAATCGGGCATCTTCTGCGGTCTGGGCGGCTTCACGCGCCATCATCGATATCGGTTTCGTCCCCGCCTTCCGGGCTTTGTACGCTTCAGCCTGCTGCAGAGCTTTTTGCGCCTTCTCGAACGATCCGGCTGCATCCCTGTGGGCTCCAGCCCACCGCGCAATTCGGACGGCATTGCGGGCCTGGTTCAGGTCCAGCGGAGTGTCTTTGTCCACCGGGAGTGGCTTCAGCTCTCCCGCGGGAGCATCCAGTGTGTACTGACCCTGCTGCAGCAGTTCATACCTGGTTGTGATTTGTTCCACCTGTCCCAACGTGTCCCAGCGCACGGCGTTTTCCATGACGACGACATCGCTGGGCTGAGAAACGGCGAAATACGGTTCAGCCGTAACGACCAGGCCAAATGCCTGAAGTTCCGTCGTGACGTTCAATTTGCTCTTTGTTCCGTTGAGAATGACTTCGCCGAGATTTGTCGCGCGCCCTTCGGGCGTAATTGCCCACATTACGTAGGTGAGGTACTCCGGCCCAAACTGGGTTGCGGATCGCAGATTATCGAACTCGACTTCGATTTCGATGTATCCCTGTTTGCTCTCCACCTTGGCTTCGCCGCGTGCGGCAGGCATCTTCTGAGTCCCTTTGAAGTCAATCGTCGTCGCTCCGCCGCGATGCCGATAGTTAATCGCCTTGGCTGTCCGCTCCACGACATTCACGCTGATCGTGAGCGCGGGGCGGTCCGTCTCAGGCACGGTGGAAACGGGACTTGTGGCGGCTGGTCCCTGAGCCAGGAGCGTTCGCGCTGCCAGCGAAAGGGATAGGACGACCGCGTTCCATGCTTTCATGGGTGTTTGCCTCCTTGCGAAAAGGAACTTTAGAGCACGACAACGACCAAACCGCGACCTGTAGGGCCGTTGTCTTAACTTAAGCAACTAAAAGGGACACGGCTCTCGGCGAGGTTTCAAGCTTGTTGAACGACGTGGGCCTGAACCATCAACAAACTTGAATGGTCATTTGAGCAAGAAGGGCTTTTTGGCGACAGAGTGTTGGCCAATCAAAGGGCATCCGTGGCACCTCGTCGTTCGGGATTTGTGCGAGCGGAGCGCTTCGTGATACACGTGACGGCAAATCGACAATAATCGGAACGCATTTGCTCCGGAGGAAACATTTATGGAATGGAAAGACCTGGAGAAGATGACTGTCGTCAAGTTGCGCGAGGAAGCTCTGAAGCTTCCCCAGATCGAAAGTGTTCACGCAAAAAACAAGTCACAACTAATGGATGAACTTGCCCAGGCTCTGGGCATTGAGAAACCACACCTCCATTTTAGTGACAAGATTGTGCATACGAAATCTGATCTCAAGCACAGGATTCATGAGCTGAAGGCTGAACGCGACAGACTCCTCTCTATGCACGATCACAACAAGCTGCACCAGGTTCGCCGCGAAATGCACGCGTTGAAGCACGCGATACGCAAGATTGGCGCGGATGCCGCACCACGCTAGTGCACCTTCTCAGCGTGAACGTCGGGCGTGCGAGCCCTGTCCAGAACGGTAAACTGTCACGCCAGACCGGAATCTATAAATTTCCGGTGCCCGGTCCGACGGCCGTCATGCGAGAGGGCCTCGACGGTGACGATATTTGTGATAGCAAGAACCACGGAGGGGTCGATCAGGCGCTGTACGTCTACGGAGCCCCCGATTATGAATGGTGGTCGAAGGCTCTCGGACGCGAACTGCCGCCCGGCACGTTCGGGGAGAATCTGACAATTAGCGATCTTGTGAGTGCCCACATCTGGATCGGTGACCGGCTGCACATCGGAACGGTGACGTTGGAAGTGACCGCGCCGCGGGTGCCTTGCAGGACTCTCTCAACGCGCATGGGCGATGCGGGTTTTGTGAAGCGATTCCGAGAGGCAGAACGGCCCGGTCTTTATTGCCGTGTCATCCACGAGGGCATCGTCCGCGCGGGCCAACCCGTCACGCTGGAACGGCATTCCGGAGAGTCCGTCTCTGCCCTCGAAATCTTTCGCGACTTCTACGCCGCCAGCCTGGATGAAGCTACCTTGCGGCGACATCTTGCCGCCCCAATTGCGATTCGAGACCGGAGCGCGAAGCAAGCTCAACTCACGGAGCTTCTGCAGCAAGACAACGGTAGAGAGACTTAACCCGTTAACAAACAAATTATGGTTCAAGCGTCGATCGTCATCGTTGTGCCGGGGATGATGCTGGTCATCGCAGCCCTCGAGATCCCGACGCGCGACGAAGGATTTGACGAAGTCCTCGAGATCGTTTGAGCAATATGGATCCGCGGGTTACTCCAATACATCGAGCTGCTCTGCCGTGAAGTTAAAAAGGTCGAAGACGTCTACAGCCTTATTAACCTCTACTCGCTTCGAGATCATCGTCAGGGGATAGATCAGAACGGTCTTACCCGGAACGGCAAGGGCGGGGTCGCGCCCGTACTCGTCTTGGACGATTACCCATCGCAGACCAAGTTCCTGCACGAAGGCGTCTCCGAGCACAACGCCCATCGATTGCAGTTCCCAGGTTTGATGGGGCTTGAAGACGTTCGCGTTGACAAGAGCTCGCAACAGGCCTAGCTTGCCTGCCGCGGTTTTGTACTTTTCGCGGGAGGCCTCATCTCCGAGGTACTGCTCGACAAATGCGCGCTGTTTCGCTAAACGGTCCAGATCCTCGGCTGTCAGTTCCGTGGTTTGTTGGTTGGTGTCACTCATTTGCTCGCATAGTGTCAGCCGGCCAGTCGGGACGCTTTCTCGATTGCCGCCGACAACTGATGGGGCTCATCGGTTCCTATCCGGAACTTCCGGCTGTCGCTAAGGTCGATCTCGACGGCATTGAGCCCGGAGACGTTAAGAAGCCATCCCTGAGGCGTAAGGCGTACTCCCCATCCGTAGTACCACGGGTTCCGGACGATTCGCACGCCGCAGATATCATCAACTCGAATGTGCTTTCGAATGACGCCGGGACCGAACGAAACCAGTATTCGATTCTCAGTAACCTCGATGGTCAGCGAGCAAAAGAGAATCATCGCCACCGCCAGAACAGCGAGGACAGAACCAAGCAGAATAGCGACAGGCCCCCGGTATGCGACCAGGATCAAACCTAATGCGGAGAGTGCGGCCGGAACACTCAGAGACAACAAGATCAACGTGCCGATCTGGCTGTGTCTGTAAATCCGTCGACCCTCTTCAATCAACAGGTCATCCCTTCAGCTTCGTTCACTTTTGGTTATAGAGATCCAACACCCAGGCCGGCATCTCCGGATCCTCGGCAAAACTGAGGTTCTGACCAAGACTGCGCATCCAGCGCCACAGCCACGTGGGACCCTTTTCCGCCACGAGGGTGTCTTTGGTCTGATACGCGGGATCGGCCATCGCTTCGTCGAGTGTGATGAATTGGTAGCCACGTGCAGACAGTCGTTGTAGCAACTCATCCAGGCAATCCGCGTTGATGTCATTGGCGTGCAGGAGCAGAGTCTGCGGAATCTCGCGTCCAAAAATCTCCGGGGCAATCCTTTCGGCAAATGCTGTTGCAGCAATGGTGTGATCGAGATAAGCCGCGCGCAGACGTTGAGCTTCTGCCTCGTCGCCTCGCCGCACCGCTCGAGAGTAGGGCGCGGCAAAGATGAAGTCGCTGTTTTCGATCGTGTGGGGCGTCACCCTGTACCCGCGCGCCGCGAGAAACGCTTCAATCGCGTCTTTCTTCTCCCTTGTGTTGCCTGTGTGGGTCATGGGGTGCCGGAAGTAGCGAAGTTCCTTCTTTTGGGCCGCCATCAGTCGACGCGTCACAAC
>DASTBJ010000151.1:0-4287 GCA_035712125.1 Terriglobia bacterium | reverse complement strand
AAAAAATGTAAACAACTAGTCTGACCCCGATTTTGTCTCAGTACTTATTCGCGACCGGCAGTTCTTTGGCTGGATATAGCGAGATAATCTTCGCGCCTTCCGGCGTGAGCACCACCATCTCCTCGATGCGCGCTGCCGACGTGCCGTCGCTTGCAGGACAGAACGTCTCGACTGCAAAAACCATTCCAGCCTTCAACTCATACGGCTCGGCGAAGGAGTTCAGGCGCGAGATCAATGGACGCTCATGGAGGCCAAGGCCGAGGCCATGACAGAAGTTCAAGCCAAAGGCGGCCATTTCACTTTCGAAGCCGATTTCGGAGGCTTTGGGCAACTGTTTTGCAGCCTGGTCGGTGCTCATGCCAGGCTTGAGCATTTCAATGGTGTCATCCATCCACTGGCGTGCCTTCTTGTAGGCCTCACGTTGCGGATGTGTCGAACTGCCCACTGAGAACGTGCGGTAATAGCAGGTACGGTATCCGATGAAGGAGTGGATGATGTCGAAGTATGCCGGATCGCCGGGACGGATCAGCCGATCCGTAAAGTTGTGCGGATGGGGACTGCAGCGCTCACCGGAAATCGAGTTGATGGCTTCAACGCAATCCGAACCCATTTCGTACAGGCGTTTCGTTGCGAGAGCGACGATCTGGCTCTCCTTCACGCCGGGCTTCAATGCTGCCGCGATGTCCTGATACACGCCGTCGACCATGCTCGAGGCGATGTTGAGCAGCGTAATTTCGTCGTGATTCTTCAGCTCACGCGCCAGCAGCATCATCTGCTGGCCGTCCCGTACCTCAATCCCTTCTTCCTGTAGCGCAAAAAGCATCGGCGGCTCGCAAATATCGAGCCCGAGGGGCATATCGGCGACGCCCTCTTTCCTGAGGATGTCTTTGATCTCTTTCGCCGCCTGTTTGAACAGTCCGACGTTGGGACCAATCGCGCCGCGCATTCCGGGATTACCGGCCAGCACGTGGTCTTCATGAAGCCAGGGGCAATAGAGCCGATGGTGGCGCGCTGCGGATCCGAAGTCCCAGACCCATGGGTCCCCTGTGCCGGTCAGGAGGCAATAGCGAATCAGCTTGTCGCGGGCCCACTCTCCGATAACCGTGCTCGAGATGTAACGGATGTTGTACTGGTCGAAACACAGCATGGCGCCGAGGCCTGATTTACCCAGGGCCTGGCGGGTCCGTGCGAGACGGTAGCGATGGAGACGTTTGAAGTCGACACGTTCCTCGAAGTCCACTTGAGTCGTGCCGGGTGCCTGGAGCGGGCGATGCCAGCGATATGCCGGTTTGAGATCGTCTTCATTAACCGGAAGGAACTCCGGCTTCTTTGGCTGTTTCGCCATTGATTCCTCCAACTGAGAGTTATGAAAGCCAGTTTGCCGGCGAGCTCAGGGCTTCGGCCAGGTCGTTCATAAATAGCGCGGCCTGGGCGCCATCGACGACACGATGGTCGGCGGACAAGGTCAGCGTCACCATCGATCGCACAGCAGGTTGACCATTGACGGCAACAACCCGGTCGGCGATACGGCCAACCGCGAGAATGGCCGCCTGCGGCGGCGCAATGATGGCGTTGAAGGCGTCAATGTTGTACATGCCGAGGTTCGTAATCGAGAATGTTCCGTGGGCAACGTCACCGGGTTTCAGTTTGCCCCCACGCGCCCGCTCAGACAGATCGCGACGCTGCACGGAAATGTCCGGGAGGGCCGTTGAGTCCGCTTTAGGTATCACCGCACCGACGACACCATCCGTCACGGCCATCGCAACGCTGATGTTGATATCGGGATTCATCTGGATCCCCTTACCGGTCCACATGGCGTTCATTTTCGGGTGCTTCCTGAGCACGCGGCTGACGATGGCCACGAGCAGGTCCGTGTGGGTCAGCTTCACTCCACGATCTTTTTCAATCGCGGGCCCGAGCTTCGCGCGAGCGTCATTCAACGCGGTTGCGCCCAGTTCACGGGAGAGAAAGAAATGCGGGACCTGGGTCCAGCTCTGGGTCGTGCGTTCCGCCATCAGTCGCGCAACGGTACTCAGCCCGCTGCCCGCCGTTGGCGAGGCGGATGGCGCCGCCGGTGCTGGAGCCGCATCGCGGGCTTTGGCTGCAGCGGCCACATCGTCGCTGGTAATGACTCCATCCGGACCGGTGCCGCGCACGGTCGTGATATCGACGCCAAGCTCTTTGGAAAGCCGTCTGGCCTTGGGAGAGATCTGAACCTCGCCCGAAGGGGGTGCCGCTGTTGAACCACGAGGAGCTGAAGGTGCAGCAGCAGGGGATGCCGGACGCGGCTGTTCTGTCATCGTGCGGGCTGCGGGCGCGGCGCTTGCCACCTCTGCCGGCACCTGTTCTCCCGGTGCGAGGATCCATGCGATGGTCGTTCCTACGGGGACAACATCGCCGGCCTGCGACTTCACGCCTCCGAGCACACCATCCGCCGATGCCTCGATTTCGACGACGGCTTTATCGGTTTCGACCTCGAGAAGGATCTCGCCCTTACTGACGGAATCACCTTCCTTCTTAACCCACGACACAATTTTTCCGGTCTCTTGCGCCATTTCAAGCGCAGGCATCACAACGCTGGTCGCCATAATGTTTATGAATTCCTATCCGCAGAGTGCGCGGGCTGCTTCGAATACTGTTTTTTCCGTGGGGACGGTCGCATCCTCGAGCGGCGGCGAGAAGGGAATTGGAACGTGCATCGCTCCCATCCTCCTGACCGGCGCTTCGAGATCGAAGAATGCACCTTCGGCGATAGTCGACGCCAGTTCCGCCGTCGCACCATAACGTCCGTAACCCTCATCAATCACAATCACGCGCGACGTTTTCTTCGCTGAATCGATGAGCGTTTTCTGATCCAGCGGCCACAGGGTTCGCGGATCTATCACCTCAGCACTGATGTCGTAGTCGTCAAGGAGCTTCGCCGCTCCGAGCGCGACCTGAACCATGCTGCTGGTGGCAACAAGCGTGATGTCTTTGCCTTCACGCTTAATGTCGGCGACTCCAAGCGGAATCGTGTAGTCTTCTGCCGGAACCGGGCCCTTCAGCTTGTACATCATCTTGTCTTCAAAGAAGACCACGGGATTCTCGTCGCGGATGGCGGACTTGAGCAGCCCCTTGGCATCGTAGGGAGTCGAAGGGAGGACTACCTTCAGTCCGGGGATATGGCATAGCCAGGCGTGCAGCGACTGAGAGTGTTGTGCGGCTGAACGGCGCGTTGCGCCCAGTGTAGTCCGCATTACCATCGGGCACTTCCATTTGCCGCCGGACATGTAGTGAATCTTCGCAGCCTGATTGACCATCTGATCCATCGTCAGGCCAATGAAGTCTCCGAACATGATGTCGACGACGGGTTTCATCCCCGTCATTGCCGCGCCAACGGCGATGCCCGTGAAGCCGGCTTCGGAGATGGGCGTATCGATAACGCGCTCCGTTCCAAACTCGTCTACCAGGCCCGTGAGGACCTTGAACGGATGACCCGCTTCGGCGATGTCTTCACCGCAGATGAAAACCTTCGGGTCTCTGCGCATCTCTTCGGCCAACGCTTCTCGGACGGCCTCTGCCAATGTGAGTTCGCGTGTTGCAGTTGCAGTTTCAGGCATAAACGTCGTGGTCCACCTTGTCGGCTGACGGATAGGGTGCGTCGATCGCAAACTTCACCGCAGCGTCTACTTCGGCCTGGATTTCAGCCTGGATCCGGTCCAGCATGGCGCTATCGGCAACGCCGTGTGCTGTAAGCGATTTCGCCATCAGCAAGACGGGATCACGCTCCGTCTTCCATGTCTGTTCTTCCTGCTTCGAGCGGTAATACTCGCGCGCGATATCCCCCACATGGTGTCCATGGAACCGATACGTGTCACAGAACAGAATCGAAGGTCCTTCACCTTTCCGAGCGCGCTCCACCAGCTTCTGAGTGATGGCATACACCGCCCGTACATCTTGACCATCAACTTTGTGCGACTCCACACCGAAAGCAGGACCGCGCAACTCAATGTTGCCGGCTGTGGTTTCCGAGTAATGGGTGTATTCGTTGTACAGATTGTTTTCGCAAACGTAGATGACGGGGAGTTTCCAAAGTGCTGCGATGTTCATGACTTCGTAGAGGAGGCCCTGGCCCAGAGCGCCATCACCAAAAAAGCAGACGGCCACCTGACCCGTCTTCAGCCGTTTAGCTGAGAACGCGGCGCCTGTTGCGATACCCGCGCTGCCGCCTACAATCGCATTCGCACCGAGGTTTCCCGTGGCCGGGTCGGCGATGTGCATCGACCCGCCCTTACCCTTGCAATAACC
>DASTBJ010000150.1:0-3577 GCA_035712125.1 Terriglobia bacterium | reverse complement strand
ATCTGCCCTTCAAATAAATCGACGATCTGGCAGGGATGCAGACGAATTCCTGTCTGCTGCTGGACGGTGCGAGCGATGGCGCCGACCATTTCCCCGATCGGCATCCGTCGATAGGGCAGTAAGTCTTCAAACATCCGGATCGGATAACGCACCACCAGACCCCGGTCGCAGGAAAGCGATGTGACTGCGCAATCCAGCGGCAGCCAATCCGACGCCGCGATGACCTGGCCCTCATGCAAGGCGAGAATCCCGTCGTCCGCCAGCGCAAACGCCGGCATTCGGAATCCGCCGCCCGTGCACAGCTTGAACGTCCATCGAGCCAGCAGCTTGTTGAGTTGCTGATTGATATACGGGTGCTTGACCAGGTAGCCGGTCGGATCGACTTTCAAAACCGCCTCGACGACAGTGGCTTCGCGGCTGGTGTATCCGGTTTCGGCGGTGTCCTGAGCGTCAAGCCGCTGTTGAGCTTGAGACGTTCCGAGAAGCTCCAGAAGCCCCTCGTAATTGCCCTGCTCCACGGCGGTCCTCAGCTTCTGAACCTGAGACAGAGCATGCGGCAGGATTTCCGACTTCAATGTCTCCCACGACACATGTTCCAGGAGGGTATAACTCGACTCGAACTCCCGTGGTTCAGACACCTCGCGGATCCCGAAGACAATCGGTCCACAATACGTGCGCACCTCGAGCTGTCGAGTTTGGGAGCGGAACAAATCCAACAGACGGGATGGACCTTTGTACTCCGGCTTCACGCTCGATTCCGGAAGGATGATGTCGGCGCCAAGAAACTCTGCCACATCGTCTTCCATCACCTTGCATGAACCCTTTGCCTGAGTACTGTCAAACGCCAGCCGGAACTGATACAACCGTTCGCCCGGCAGATCACGGCCGCTCGCCTGAGATCGTTCTTGAAGAGCTTGAAACAGCGAGCGTGATATCCACCCGCGGCAGTCGTTCGTCCCGAATTCGTGATCTTTCACCACGATGACCCGCGTATCCGGCCTCTCGATCCGCACCTTGCAGGGAGAAACCAGAACGCCGAAGTAGGTAATCGCAGCCTGAGGCCAATTCAAGAACCGTTCGGCGATTGCGCGCTCGTACCTGGATTCGACAGCGTAGAACTTGCCGTCCTTCGCCGAGCCGCTTGCGCCGACCAGCCGGAACTGCACTCCATCCACATTGACGCGTTTCATAGTCTGTTCCACGAGGGCCTGTTGAGATTCGTCCAGGACGCCTCCGGGAACATTGAGCCGCGCAACGCGAATGTCCGGAAACAAACCCTGCAGCAGCGTGTTGTGAAGCTGCGCAGATTTTTCCAGATCCGGAATCCGGGTCTTGGCCTGTCCTGTAGGGTCAATGTCTAACGAGATCACGAACATCGGGTTATCCGTTGCGTTTGCCGTTAACATTTGCGCTCTCCTTTTTCTGTTCTGGTGAGTTCGGCGCAGAACAGGCCGGAAGGCGCGGTTGCCCCTTGGCCGGTTGCTGCTCTGTACCGAAACAGGTTGTTTCGGTCAGCCAGCTCCGCGCCATAAAGGCTGAGCCAGCGAGTTGTGATCTCCTTTGTTCCTTCTTGCGAAGGTAACCAGGAGGGCGCCGATCCAGTGGAACAGGATCGGCAGATTCCCACGAAAAAGAAGCCGTGGGTGGCTCAAGACTCAAATCAACGTCTTATAGGAAGCCGATATGATTACCGCGGCGGTCCCGCAAGACGCGTTCTTCCTGGAGAGCATTCACGAAGACGCAGCCTGAGGCGATAGAGGGAGCCCGCCGCTATTCTGAATGTTGCTTCTGAGTGACTGCCTCCTTTCTGATTAACGGGACCTTTTTCGTAAGATCCGCTAATCCCTTCCATTCCGAGATGACGAAATAACTCTTTCCGGTCTTCAGCGACTCGACGATGGCTTCGGATTCGCTGCTCAATTCCCGATCCAGGCTCGGCACGCCATTGCTGTCGGCCTTGCTCAAGAAAAGCCGGACGGCGCCGCTGGAGAGAGTCCTTCGCTTAGAGCGTTGTTTGTTAGCTCTACTCCGCTGCGGCGCCGATTCCGTTGTGGCTCTCGGATCGGGCTGCGCATCAACAGCTTCAAGGGCAGCCGTGTGCTCGCCTTTCATGTCACTTCTCCAGAAGTTTGCTCTGTTGGAGCAGATCGCCGTCGCGCTCGCCCACCATCTGCTGCTCAGAGAACTCTGCGACAAGCAGTCCGCTCGGGTTGGATTCGGAACGACGATCCTGCGCCAGGCGCATGTTGTACCGGGCCACAATTCGATCCGTCGATTCGACACGCTGGCGGACTCGACGGACTTCCTTCACGCCGAAGACGACGTATGTCCAAGGCGCGCTCTTTACATCTTCAATCGTGCGGATCAGAAGCTGCGAAGTGATGCGGTCTTCTTTGATTTTCCCAACTGTGTCTTCATCCCGGAGCTTGCCGAGCGAATAGGTGCGGAGATTTGCGGTCATCATATTCAAGGCTGCAGCCAGATTCTGGTCCACGGTAGCCGGCGTGTAGGCCAGGTAGTTCTCAAGAAATCTGCGAACAACTGCCCGCGACTCGAGGTCCGTAGGGGCGGCATCTGCTGCAGCCTGAACCGGAAGCACGGCCACCGGTGTTGCCTTTCCTGCCTCCGCCGCCGAACCGACGGCCGTCGCAAGTCCGGCCGCGTCGACCCGGACGACAGTGGGAGGTTGAACCCGGACGTAAATCGCAAAACCGAGCGATGCTGTCGCAATCAGGGCGAAGGACATGGCGAGCACCATCGCCCGATTGGCATAAGCCCGCAGCATGCCGTCATGCTCGTAATACTTGGTGTACTGCAACCTCTCCGGAAGATCTGTTCGTTCGAGTGCCTTCTTCATCGAAATTCTCCACCGTTAACGTCGAGGAATCAGCGGGATCTTGTTGAGAACCACATGCGCGATCGTGCCAAAGGTTTCACCGTGAACCATGCGGGACGCGAGGAACGGAATGACCGCTATAGATAAGGAATAGAAAATGGATGCGATTCCCAGCAGCAGCGCCTGTTCAATGCCGGCAAAGCCTCCCATAAACTCTGCCGATGTGAGCACTTGTTGAACGGTCCCCAGATTGACCGCCGTGATCAGTCCACCCAGGATGGAGTAGATGACGCCCCAGAAGTGGAAGGCCATCAGATTGATGGCGTAAGATCGCGCAAGCGCCCCCACACCAAACGCTGGCAGCAGCGAAATCACAATCGGGCCGATCACATAAAGCACAGCCCCGTAGAAACTGTAGAAGAAACAGAACGCGACGTACGTCACTGGGTAGATCACATAGCTGGCGATGATGAACACAGCTCCGATGAGACCGGCAAATCCGCCGGCGATGATGTCCAGGATCCCCAGGTAGCCAAACTGGTTGAAATGACCGCGCAGGTCTGACATCCACACTTTGAAGATGTCTGTCCCGCCGGTCGTGTTGTTTGCGATGAAATTTGCGAAGGCGTTGAACATGCCGTTGACGTCCCGGAAAGCGGCGGCGTAACCCAGGAGGACGAGACCGAGTCCAACGTACTTCACAGCGGCAATGCCCAGCATCCGAACGTCACCGCCGCGAAT
>DASTBJ010000149.1:0-6776 GCA_035712125.1 Terriglobia bacterium | reverse complement strand
GTACGAGAATTGGACTCTGATAAGGCCCCCGGGTGACCTGTGAAGCCGTCTGGTCCTCGTCGCATGTTGCCAGGAAGCTGACCCGGCGCGAGCGGAAAAAGCATCGAGCCGGCAGCGACAGCATTTTTGCCACGAGACGTTCGAGCGAGGACTGATCGATTCCGAGTGCTTCCATCATGGAATTCAGGATTCGCACGGCGTCGTATTGCGCGTAGCTGAGCGTTTTGGCCGGAATTGAAAGAGGGTCGTCAATCATGTTGCGACCCTTGATCCGGGCGAACCGAAGCGGATCCTTAAGCACGTCCACGAGGTCATTCTGAATTAACAGCGTCTCGTATTCATTCACGGCCAGGCCTACGTTGCGCTCTGCAGGGTCGACGATCAGATCGACCCGGGCATGCTCCACACCGAGGCGGCGCAGAAGGTCATCGACGGACTCGAGCATTCCGAGCCGCGGGTCCGCAAGGTTGATCGAGTCGATGGGATGGCGAGAGACCGGTATGCTGATCGACATCTTCGCAACCGGCCGCTCACGATCGAAGCCGAGAATCGTTGTCTTTCTCTCCCGCCGAAATGCTTCCGTAGTGCCATCCAGATCGATGAAATAAACGGGGGAGGACAGATTGGTACGATGCTCGACGCAGTTCCGCATGCGCGCGCCGATAAACGTAAGGTGCGAGTCTCCGTTTCGGGGCTCGATGAGCTTCTGTGCGTCAGTCAACTCCGTTCGCAGGTCCATCTGATCATGGCTGTAGGCGGCGCCTTCGGGAAACAGAGCACGGAATGCCCGAAAGAACTGCGAAAGCAGGTCGTATCGGTTGTGCATACGCATCTGAAGGCTTCGATCAAGATATCCAGCAGTTGTGTGGGGGGAGATAAACAGAACACGTTGATATCGGCGCAACAGATCGCCCGCTTCAGTGATCCTTGCGGCCACGTCAAAGGCTTCAAAGCGGCGCTGCGGGGCCATCGTTAGCTTCAGTTTTGAGGGCCGGGTCATCGTAGACAATTGCATTACAGTACGAAGCTGTCGTGACGAGTCAGGTCCACAGCCGCCTTTCCGCGCAAAGCAAGAATTCGATCGAGCACATCTCCAACGACGCTGTCGGGTGTGGACGCACCGGCTGTCAGCCCAAGCGTTACCGGCCCCTCCGGCAACCAGGCACCCGTGACAATCTCTACGGATTGACGCACGGGCCGATGACGTATTCCCGCCGATTCAATACAGCCGGGAGCGTCGATATGGTAGGTAGGGAGCCGTGACGCGCACATTTGAGCTAGTGCCTGAGTATTGCTGCTGTTATAACCGCCGATCACCACCATGAGGTCCAGGTCGCCCGCGGCAAGCATCGCCATGACGGCATCCTGCCGGTCCTGTGTCGCCGAGCAGATTGTATCGAAGGCGCTGAATCGGTAATCTAGCGACTCCTCGCCATAACGTTCACGCATTCCCGCACGCAATACTTCCTGAATCGCGAGGCTCTCGGTCATCAGCATCGTAGTCTGATTTGCGAGCCCAATACGCTGGAGGTCCCGATCCGGATCGAAATCCGGACTTGCCGCATTTCGAAAATGCTCCAGCACCGTGGTTGCGCTGACCTCGCCTCGCAGGAATCGGCATACCACCTGAGCCTCGGAAACGTCCCGGAGGCACAGATATCTGCCGTTATACATCTGCGCCTGCGACGCCGTTGCCCGTGTTTCTTCGTGGTAGTGCTTCCCGTGAATCACGACGGTAAAGCCGTCTCGTGCGCAACGCTGAACTTTCTTCCAGACATTGAGAACACTGCCGCACGTGGTATCCACCAGGACGCAGTGTTTTGATCGAAGATGCTCCATCTCCGCGACAGTCACGCCAAACGCCGGCAGGATCACCACATCGTCCTGCTGTACCTCCGCAAAGCGAATCAACGGATTCTTCTCGTCGCCGAGAACGATGATTCCCTTCGCCCGTAACCGCCTGTTGACGTCCGGGTTGTGAATGATTTCCCCGCAGAGAAAGATTCGGCTGGACGGAAACTGCTCGCGGGTTTCGTAGGCATACTCTACGGCACGATCAACCCCGTAACAGAAGCCGAATTCCCGGGCCAGCTTTACGCGCAGATCCCCGGCGACAGCATCGTATCCCAGTTCCTTCAGTTGCTCGACGACGCTGCTCCGATAGCTCCGAGCCAGAGCGGGTCCGACGGTTGCTTTAAGGCCAAAGCCTTTCTGAAAGTAGGTGTCCGACATCGCCTTGAAATAGCATAACCGAGGAGCCATCGCTCCCCAAGCCGCAAACAGGCCATTATAATGCTGATGTGGATCGATTTCTCGTCGTTCATTATCACGAGCTCGGGTTGAAAAAAGGCAACCGGGACTTTTTCGAAAAACGCCTCTGCCAGAACCTCCGAATGACCCTCGCGGACTGCCGTTGCGGTGAAGTCCGGCGTATTTCAGGCAGGCTGCTCGTAACCCTGAAACCGGACTCGGACGTCGCTGAAGTCCTTCGCCGTATGGCCCGGGTGCCTGGTGTCTCCCATTTCTCCGAGGCGTGGAGGTCTGAACCGGCACTTGAGGCCATCGAACAGAATGCCTGGGCTCTCGCTCAAAATCGCGATTTCGAGACGTTCCGGGTCGATACCCGCCGCGGAGACAAGACCTTTCCTTACACCTCCGTGCAGATCAATCAGCGCGTCGGCGCGTACATCAAGGAACGCTGCGGTAAACGTGTTGACCTCAGCCACGCCGAGATGACCTGCTCGATCGAGGTTGTCGACAATGCCGCCTACATTTACCTGGATCGTTTTCCTGGACTCGGAGGATTGCCGGCTTCCACAGGCGGCAAGGTTGTCGTTCTGCTCTCCGGCGGGCTCGATTCACCCGTCGCGGCCTGGAAGATGATCAAGCGCGGGTGTACCGCGATATTTGTGCACTTTCACAGTTTTCCGTACACGACAAAAGAGTCTCAGGAGAAAGCCAAACAACTGGCGTTGCTGCTGTCTCAATATCAGCTTCGAGCCAGGTTGTATCTCGTTCCCTTCGCGGAAATCCAGCGGCAGATCATGGTGGAAACACCGGCGGAAACCCGCGTGATTCTGTACCGTCGTTACATGATGCGGATCGCCGAAAGGATTGCCTGGCGTGAGAAGGCTCGAGTCCTCGTTACCGGAGACAGTGTTGGACAAGTGGCTTCCCAGACCATCGAAAATATCGACGTGATCTCGAGAGCCGTAACGATGCCAATCCTTCGTCCCCTGATTGGTGACGACAAGAACGACATCATCGATATTGCGCGCAGAATCGGGACGTACGAGATCTCGATTCAGCCCGATCAGGACTGTTGTTCGCTCTTTGTTCCGAAACATCCGGAGACGCGAGCGCGTGTCGAACAGGTAGTGGAGGTTGAAACTCGACTTCACGTCGATGACCTGGTCAAGGAGACGCTGAAGGCCGCAGAGGTTCTGCTACAATACCCCGCCTGGCACGACAATGAAGCACGGACGGTTTGTTAGTTTCGAAGGTATTGAAGGCTGCGGAAAGACCACACAAATCGCCCTGCTTTCCGACGTCTTAACGGCAAGCGGCATCGCACACAGTGTGACCCGGGAACCTGGCGGGACCGCTGTCGGAGAAGGCATCCGCAAAATACTCCTTCATTCCGAAACTATCCATCTGACCGCCGCTGCGGAACTGCTCCTTTTTTACGCATCGCGGAGCCAGAACATTCTGGAAAAAATCGAACCCGCTTTGGCCCGTGGCGAAGTGGTTATCTGTGACCGTTTCTATCACGCTTCGATGGCCTATCAGGGGTATGGTCGCGGCATACCGATTGAATTCATTGAGAAGCTGACGGAACTTGTTTGCGGTCAACGCCGGCCGGAGATCACCATCCTGCTCGACATTGATCCAGAGGTTGGTCTTGCCCGCGCTCGGTCGCGAAACAGCAAGAGAAGCGAGGACGAGGGACGATTCGAGATGGAGGAAGTTCCCTTCTATACCCGTGTTCGGGACGGATATCTCGAACTCGCAGCTCGAGAAAAGGAACGCATTCGCGTGATCCCCGCGAATCGATCTATCGGCGCGGTGCACCGGGACATTCTCAACATCCTGGGACTCTGACGTGCGTTTCAAGGACTTCATTGGAAACGCGAAAGTCGTGACCCGTCTCAGAAGCAAGCTGCGCGAAGGCCGCCTCCCCCATGCCCTTATCTTCGCGGGTCCGGAAGGAGTGGGCAAACGCACGTGCGCTCTGCTGTTCGCAAAGGCTCTCAATTGCCGGGAAAGCGCGCCCGATGACTTTTGTGACGCGTGCAGCCAGTGCCGCAAGATCGATGCCGGAGTTCATCCCGATGTCCTCGTGACCGGATTAGAGGAGGAGGCATCGGAAATCAAGATCGTGCAGATCCGTGATCTGCTCCAGACCCTGGGCATGCGTCCACTGGAGGGCATTCACAAGGTCTTCATCATAGATCCGGCGGATGCCATGAATGCCGCCGCCGCGAACGCTCTCTTGAAGGGTCTGGAAGAACCTCCTGAAGACACCCACTTCATGCTGCTGACGTCGAATCCACAGTCGCTGTTGCTGACGGTAAGGTCGCGTTGCCAAACCTACGCTTTTGCACGACTCACCCTTGAGGAAATGCGGCAATTTGGAGGAGATGAACTCGCCATTCGATGGTCTCGCGGGAGTATCGGGACCCTCCGAAAACTCGATCTTTCAGCCGTGCGACAACGGCGAGAGGCTGCACTGGACTTTCTTGAACTTGCCGTCCGCGCCAAAGACCAGGAGTTTCGCGACTTGATTTCGGCGAGCGCTGATCTGGCGCGCGCAAAGAACGATTTTGAAGAGAATCTCAGCACCATCGCCGTCCTGATGGAGGATCTACTCTATATCCGCGAAGGTCTTCCTCATCTCCTCGTCAACATCGACCTTGAGGCGCGCCTGAAAAAGCTCGGCGAGGACATTCCTCCGACGCAGTTTCCGCGCATTGCGGAATTTCTGCGCACCATTGAAGTTCACCTGAATAATTATGGGAATCGTCAAATGCTGACCGATGTTCTGGCACTCACATCCAACACGGTTCTGAGCAAAATAGCGAATGACAATGCCTCGAAAAGCCGCTAAACTTTCCCTTAATTCGAACCGCAAGCCTGCGCGTTAATTTCTGATCCGGATACCTTCAGTAGTGACCCGTAATCGTGAGGAAGAAATGTCTAATCGCAAATTGATACGCCCGAGTCTTACACAGTTGAAAGATCAGCTTCCTGTAAAGCCTCCGCGGCGCAGACAAGTGTCTCCAAATCAACAAACGAATGCGGAGAACTTCTATTACGTCAAACAGATGCAGAACAAAACCCCGATGGTCGTCGTTCTGCAGGATGGCGAGACGATCAAGGGGACAATCGACTGGTATGACCGAAATTCCATTCGGCTGAGCCGTGAATCAGAGCCAAGTCTGCTGCTTCTTAAGCACTACATCAAATACATGTACAAGGAAAACGAAGACAAAGAGAATGATTAGGTCTTCGTCCATGCCTCATGCAACGCATCATCGGGATTTCGTCAGGTGACCCTTCCGGAATCGGGCTTGAAGTTGTTCTCAAGGCTTTCCCCGCGATTACCGGTAGCGCACGATGGGTCCTCTACACGGATGCTCCAGCGTTCGACCGGCACTATGTTCGTTTCGGGGCAGGCCTTCCTTACAAGTGGATCGCCAGTCCCGAAGACGCGCAGGATCACACAGTTCTTCATCTGATCGAGACTCCTGGAGCCAGCTGTCCCATTCCCTGGGGAGATGTCCAGAAATCTGCAGGCGAACGTGCGGTGGCCTATTTGAAGGCGGCAGGCGAGGCTGCTCTGCGCCAGCAGATCTCCGCGATTGTGACGGCGCCGGTTCACAAGGGGGCCATCGGCGGATCCTTCAAGGGACAAACCGACTTCCTGGCCGATCAGGCCCGCGTAAAACGCTTCGCGATGGCTTTTTTTACGCCGACGTTCAAGGTCGTACTGGCAACAGTCCATCTTTCACTGCGTGATGCGCTCGCGAAACTCTCAACGGCTCTGTATGTAGAACTCATTCGTCTGGTTAACCAGGAGTTGAGCCGCTTCGGCTACGCCAGCCCTTCGATAGCCCTCGCCGGAGTAAATCCGCATGCGGGTGAAGACGGGCTGTTCGGCAATGAAGAACTGGAACTCCTGGCGCCGGCCATTCAACAGTGCGAGCGAGAAGGTATACGCGTTTCCGGACCCTATTCAGCCGACAGCCTGTACTACAGGGCGCATACAGGTGAGTTCGATGTCGTGATAGCGCCCTATCACGATCAAGGTCTCGCGCCAGTGAAACTCATTGCCCATGGGCAATCAACCAATGTGACGCTGGGACTACCTTACGTTCGGACATCTCCCGACCACGGTACAGCTCTTTCAATCGCGGGGAAAGGTCTGGCAGACCCTGAAGGCATGATCTCAGCCATGCGTTGCGCTGTCGATCTATGTAACCGGGCTAGTTGACGCCCTGGCACTCGCGGCAAACGCCATAGATTTGGAGTTTGTGGTCGCGCACCTTGAAGCCCAGCGCCTCGGAAGCTGCGTCCTGGAGAGACTCGATCTGCGGGTTAAAAAACTCGATCGAGGCGCCGCACTCCATACAGATCATATGATCGTGGTGTTCGTGATTGAACAAGTGCTCGTACCGGGTAATGCCGTCTGCGAGGTCGATTTCCCTTGCCAGGCCGCATTCCATGAGGATCTTCATGGTTCGATACACGGTGGTATAGCCGATCCGGGGATCCTG
>DASTBJ010000148.1:0-19061 GCA_035712125.1 Terriglobia bacterium | reverse complement strand
GGACCCGTCGATAAGTCTCCTGTAGACGCCAGGCCAAAGAGGGCATGAGTTGCACCTCCGGATTCATGCCCTAGCTCTCTTATTCATTTGCTTCTCAGTAAGATATCGAGCCAAAATCACCCCGAAACCTGGTGTTCCTATGACCCGTTTCTCGCACAGATTTTACGCGCTGCCGGTCGTTGGTTTGTTCGCGGCTCTGCTGCTCAATGTCCAGGGCGCGCCTCAGGACCCAGCGGCTCCCAGAACAGTCTTCGAGAAATATTGCCTGGCCTGTCACAACGAAAAGACCCGCACCGGCGGTCTGGACCTGTCGTCGCTCGATAGCACCAACCTCGCCGCCAAACCCGACGTTGTTGAGAAGGTTATAGCGAAGCTGCGCGCAGGGTCCATGCCGCCACCGGGAAGGCCAAGGCCTGACGCGGACACCTACATGAAGCTGGCGAGCCACCTGGAGCGAGAGATGGATCGCGCCGGACAGGCGAATCCGAATCCGGGACGCATTGGCGCCGTTCATCGTCTGAATCGCGCCGAATACAACAACGCTATCCGCGACCTGCTGGCCATCAACGTCGATGTCAAACCGTTGCTCCCTGGTGACGATACGGCGGATGGCAGCTTCGACAACTTCGCCGATTCGCTGTCGATCTCTACGGCGCATCTTGAGCGCTACATGTCGGTTGCGCGCCAGGTGACGCGCCTTGCGACAGGTCTTCCGCCGAACAATCCAGCTATCGACACGTACGAGATTCCGTTGCACGTTCTTCAGGAAGAACGTCAGAGCGAAGATCTGCCGTTTGGATCCCGCGGCGGTATCGCCGTTACCCACGAGTTTCCAGTGGCCGGTGATTACACGATTCGAGTTCGGTTGCAGCGGCAATACCAGGACTACATCAAGGGAATGGGCTGGCCTCAGCAATTGGACGTTCGTCTCGACGGCAAGCTTTTGAAACGCTTCGAGGTCGGGGGCAAGGCTGTAGGCCGTCCCGCTGCGGCCAGTTATGCCGGCGACGGCGAGCCGTACTTCGCGGGTGACGACTCCTGGGAAAAGTACATGCAGATCGAAGGGGATGCGGGTCTTCAGATCACCGTCCCGGTTACCGCGGGGCCGCATGTTGTAGGCGTGTCCTTTGTTCGCGAGTTGTTTGAACCGGAGGGCTTGCCTCAACCGCTCCAGCGAGGACGCGTCATCACAAACGATCAGGTCTACATGGGTTACGCCAACGTCGGCCAGATCCAGGTTGGTGGACCTTACAGGAAGGATGAGTCCAAGGCGAAGGATACTCCGAGCCGCCGAGCGATCTTTGTTTGCGAACCCAGGAACGGTGCATCGAATGCTGATGTGCGCGCCTGTGCAAACAAGATCCTCGCGAGGATTGCGCGCCTTGCTTATCGCCGTCCGGTCAACGATCAGGACGTCGCGACGCTTGTCGAATTTTTCGACCGCGGCCGAACGGAGGGGAAGAGCTTCGAAGCGGGAATTCAGTTCGCCCTCGAGCGCATGCTTGTCGACCCCGACTTTTTGCTGCGTGTGATTCAAGAGCCACGGAATCGCGTTCCCGGGAAACCGTATGCCCTGAGCAATATCGAACTGGCTTCGCGTCTCTCGTTCTTTCTGTGGAGCAGCATTCCGGATGATCAGTTGCTCACTCTCGCGGAGCGCGGGCAGCTGACAAATCCTCAGGTTCTCGAAAAGGAGGTTCGTCGAATGCTGGCGGATCCACGCGTTCCCGCTGCTTTGACGGATAATTTCGCGGCGCAGTGGCTGAATCTTCGTCGTGTTCCCGAAGTTGTGGTGGATCCGATTGTCTATCCCAACTATGACCTCAGCCTGCTCCAGGGATTCCAGCAGGAAACGGAAATGTTTATCGCGCATACGATTCTTGAGGATCGCCCGCTTGCCGAACTGATCAATGCCAACTACACATTCATGAATGAACGGCTGGCGCGACAGTATGGGATTCCCGGAATCTACGGCAGCCGCTTTCGACGTGTCACATTACCGGATCCCAGCCAACGTGGAGGATTGCTTGCGCAGGGAGCGCTGCTGGCCACCAGTTCTTATCCCGAACGCACCTCGCCCGTGCTGCGCGGAAAGTGGTTCCTCAATAACATCCTGGGCCAGCCCATTACCCCGCCTCCACCCGGCGTCGACACCAACATCGACGACAAGCCGGGCGCCGCTCTGCGGTCCATTCGCGAGCGTCTGGCGGAGCATCGCAACAATCCCAGCTGCTACTCCTGTCACGCCTCGATCGATCCACTTGGATTCGCCCTCGAGAACTACGATGTCATTGGCGGTTGGCGGACGAGGGATGAGTCCGGCCAGAAGGTGGACGCCAGCGGTGTTACCGTAACAGGAAAAAAGATCGAGGGGTTGCCCGGCTTGCGAGCACTCTTGCTCGACGATCCGGAACAGTTTCCGCGTACCGTTACAGAAAAGTTAATGGCGTACGCTCTCGGTAGGAAGCTTGAATATTACGACCAGCCCGCGGTCAGAAAAGTTGTGCGCGCCGCCGCCGGGCAGGATTATCGCTGGTCTGCCATTGTGCTGGGTATTGTTAAGAATCCGAATTTCCTGATGCGGAACTAGTCAAGGAGACCGTCATGCACTTCTTAAGCCGATCATTGCAACGGCGAACCGTGTTGAAGGGGGTTGGTGCGACGATTGCGCTGCCATTCCTCGAAGCGATGCTTCCCGCGAGTACGTTGCGTGCAGCCGCGAAGCCTGTGCGTCGATTCCAGGCTTTCTACACACCAAACGGAATGGCAATGGAATACTGGACGCCGAAGACCGAAGGCGCGAATTTCGAAATGACCCCGGTCCTGGAGCCGCTGGCACCGTATCGTTCTCAAATCACCGTGTTCTCAGGCCTGAGGGCCAGCTGGAACTACATTCATGCGGGCGCGTCGTCGTGTTTTCTCACGGGAACTCCACGTGGCGGAAGGACAGAAATCGAAATCGTTGCAGACGTTTCTATCGACCAGCTGATGGCTCGGCACTTTGCAAAGGAGACACAACTCGCTTCACTCGAACTCTCGATGGATCAGCCCGCAAATGCGGGGGCATGTACGGGTGTGCTGAGCTGCGCGTATACCCACACCATTTCCTGGCGCAGTTCCACCCAGCCACTGCCAATGGAATGGAATCCGCGTTCGGTCTTCGAAAGGCTGTTTGGCGACAGCGGCACCACGGATCCGACGTTGCGTGAAGCCCGCCTGCAACAACACAAGAGCATTCTCGACTCTGTGAACGAGAAGATTGCTCGCCTGAAGAAGGAGCTCGCGCCCGGCGATCAATCACGTGTGAATGAGTACACAGAGGCCATCCGCGATGTTGAGCTGAGAATTCAGAGAGCGGAAGAGCAGAGAGATGTTGAACTCCCAACAATCGATCAGCCACAGGGAGCGCCGTCCGTATTTGAAGATCACCTGGCGCTCATGCTGGACCTTCAGATCCTGGCATTTCAATCCGACCTGACTCGGGTAATTTCGTTCATGATCAGCAAGGAGCAGAGCGCGAGACCTTATCCCCAGGTCGGGGTTCCCGAGGCTCACCATCCGCTTTCACACCACAACAACATTCCCGAGCTCGTGGCGAAGATGTCGAAGATTAATCGATATCACACCACGCTGTTCTCGCAGTATCTGAAGAAGCTGAAGGCAACACCGGACGGCGATGGGTCGCTTCTGGATCACATGATGATCCTCTACGGATCCGGTATTTCCAACAGCAATGCTCACGCTGCGGACAACCTGCCGCAGTTGCTGGTAGGCGGTGGATCCGGCCAACTGAAAGGCGGTCGGCATCTGAAATATCCGGACAGGACCTCGAATGCGAATCTGCTGGTAGCCATCATGGACAAAATGGGCGTGCCCGTGGAGAAGATAGGCGGAAGCACCGGCAAGCTGAATCTTGACCCTCTGGCGGGGGTTTAGCCCATGATTCACCGAGCCGCGCGACTTCTTCTGCTGTTGATCCTCGCATCTTTAGTCATTGCTGCTGCGGGCCGGCCGCCGATCATTGAAGCAGTCCGGAAGGGAGACAAAGACGCTCTGCGCGCACTTCTGCAAAAGGGCGTAAACGTCAACGAAGCTGAAGCGGACGGAGCGACTGCGCTTCATTGGGCAAGTTACCGCGACGATCTACAAAGTGCCGATGCGCTCCTGAAGGCTGGAGCAAATGTTAACGCCGCCAATGACCTCGGGGCCACCGCCCTCTGGGCCGCCGCTCAGAATGGGAGTTCCGCCATGGTGAAGCGATTGCTGGACGCAGGAGCAAATCCCAATCTGGCGCTGCTTTCGGGCGAGACGCCTCTGATGGTTGCTTCTCGCACCGGCAGCGCTCCCGTAGCGGAACTGCTCATTGCGAAAGGCGCTAACGTCAATGCCACAGGAACTCGCAAGCAGACCGCCTTGATGTGGGCCGTTGCGCAGAAGCACCCGGAAGTGGTGAAGGTGCTTCTTGACCGCGGTTCAAACGTGCATGCGCGCTCCGCCAGCTGGACGGACGTGGAAGCCGTTCCTCCACATGGCTACCTTCCCTACAACAAGGCATTTCCGCACGGGAACGACACGGCACTCATGTTTGCATCACTGGTCGGCGATCTCGCTTCTGCAAAGCTGCTTGTCGCTGCCGGAGCTAATGTCAACGACACGGATGCCTGGGGCGTGAGTGCGACCGCGATGGCGGCTCACTCGAAGTACGAAGATATCGTCGAGTTCCTTTTGGACAAGGGTGCGAACGCCAGTGCTGACGAAGCGGGGTTCAGCGCCATTCATCCCGCGATCATGCATCGCAGCACCAGGATGGTTCGCGCTCTACTGGAACACGGAGCAAACCCGAACGCGCCATTAAAAACCTGGACCCCCGAGCGTCGGACTTCGAAAGACTTTAGTTTTTATCCAGAACTCGTTGGCGCCACGCCTCTGTGGCTTGCCGCGCGTTTTGCGCAACCTGACGTCATGCGTCTGCTGCTCCAGCATGGCGCGGATCCGAAATTCGTCTTCCGTGTGGAATACGTTCCGGATGGCGGTCCCCCTGAGGATGTTTTCCGGAAACGTACTTACATCACGAACCCCTTGATGGCCGCCGTCGGTATGGGCGGGGGACGCGAATGGGCGACGGTCGATCGCGCCGCAAAGGAAGCGCTCACGCTCGAAGCGGTCAAGATTGCTGTCGAGTCGGGTTCTGACCTGAATCTGGAGAACGCCTCCGATGGCCGGACTGCGCTGGACGCCGCACGCGCACTGAACTACGCCACGGTCGTGAAATTCCTGGAGGAAAAAGGCGCGAAGGGCGGGAAAGCGCCTGCCGCTCCACGCAGAGGTCAGCGGGGCTGACAAAATTCCATCCGGCGGCACCTCTGCTCTTCACTCGAAGGCACCTCTTTGCATGAGGGTGCTGGGACGTTCATCCCAAACGTTAGGCACCGCAACCTACACATTTTAAAAAGAAAATGCGCTTGCGCGGCTCGCGAGTTTCGCGGTATATGATCCGGGCAATTTCAGACGGAGAATGGCTATGACAAAGCAGTCGCTCAACCAACAATGGGATCAGCTACGGCAGAAGTACAGCTCGTACCTTCGCCTTCTCGAGGCGATGCCGGCGAACCGCTATCACACGCGTCTCGTTCCGGGTATGGGCACTCCAGCCGAACTGGTCGTCCAGATGTCGGCAGCAATCGTACGGGACATCGCTCAGGGAGTCGCGGAGGGTGAGATTAGAATGAATGGTTCCGCAGAGGCGCGCATTGTGGCGGCTCTGGGAACCAAAGCAGCAGTAATCGCTTACGCCAGGAAGTGCTGGACGATAGCCGACGAGGCCGTAAGCACAATAGGCGACACCCAACTGAACGCCACAATTCCCACACCGTGGAACTTCGAAATCACTGGGTGGATTGGCTTTAATATCCTCAATGACGAGTTTCTTCATCATTACGGTCAACTTTATACCTACGCGCGTTTATGCGGGGCCGAACCCCCATTTCTATGGGGGTTTGCAGAAAGTTCTCTCCAATACCGGTTCGCGGACTGAACCGACGGGCCGGACCGTCTATCTGACCGAAGAATCTATGGGATAGCGGTCTGGCGGCCCAAATACCCTGTCTAAAGAGCTCCCTGTTTTTGCCGATAAGACATAAGGCTGAGCCTTGTTTCGATCATGTAAGGCTCGAAAGGGAGTTCGAGACGAATGTCCAACTCGGGAACGGAGTACCCGTATCAAGTCGATCCAGGCGATTCCAACGTACTGGTTCATCGGAAGGAGCAGGAACGACGCTCTTTCTACATCACGGTCCGTCAGAAGTTTTTCATTGCGACAACTTTCGCAATGCTCTGGTTTGGAATCTCTTTATGGCTGGCGAGACCATGGATCGGCGATCTTACTGAAGTTGTTGGCTCCGTGCTGGCCTATTCGATCATCCTGATGATCGCGCTCCTGCCGGGTTTCCTGAATGCCCACATCCTGATGAGTGTGCTTCTGGATTCGCCTCCGCCGCTGCCCCGACAGATCATGGACCATCCTGAGGCATTTCCTCCGATAACAGTATTGATTGCCGCGTACAACGAAGAGGAGAACCTTCCCGAAACGCTGATGTCCCTGATGCAGCAGGACTACCCCGCGCCGGTTGAAATTATCGTCGCGGACGATGGCTCCACCGACGAAACCGTAAGCGTCCTGAAGGCTCTGCGAATCCCCAATCTGACCCTGCTGCAGGTCAATCACCGCGGCAAGGCGGGCGCGCTCACTGCCGGTCTGCACGCAGTCACCACCGACGTTACGGTTTGTATCGACGCCGATACGTATCTTCAACCGCAGGCGTTGAAGCGCATTGTGGCGCGGCTGATCTCCGATCCTTCGCATACTGCTGCGGTCGCCGGTTGTGTGCTGGTTCGCAACTCGCGGTCATCATTCATGACGAGGCTTCAGGAGTGGGATTACTTCCTGGGCATTTCATCAGCCAAGAGGCAGCAGGCACTGTACCAGGGAACGCTGGTCGCTCAGGGCGCGTTCAGCGTTTTCAAGACATCTGCATTACGACAGTGCGAAGGGTGGCCAGCCGTCATTGGGGAAGACATTGTCCTCACCTGGAAGCTTCTCTCAAAGGGATTCCGCGTTGGATACGAGGCCAGCGCACTCTGCTTCACGAATGCGCCGACGGACCTTTCGGGATTCTGGAGGCAGCGTCAGCGGTGGGCCCGCGGCATGATCGAGGGACTTAAGCGGTACGGCAATCTGGTGTGGCACGGAAACCTGACGGGCTTCTTTGTCGGCGTCGACTTTGTAATCCCGATAATCGACCTGTTCTACTCCGCGGTCTTTCTTCCCGGAGTGATCCTCGCGTTGACGGGACGGTATTACATCGTTGGGCCGATGACGCTGCTGGTCATTCCCGTCGCCTTCATGGTTGTGACCGTGATGTTTCACAAGCAGCGGCAGGTTTTTGAGGAACTGAACCTGAAGGTTCGTAAGAACTCGGTGGGATTCCTCATCTTCATGCTTCTTTACCAGCCGCTGATGTCACCTATCTGTTTGACGGGCTATTTGAAGGAACTGGCCGGAGCACGAAAACGATGGTAACCGGGTCTTCAACACTCCGGAAAATTGTTCTGGCGTGCGTCGTCGCTGCCGGCTTGGCGCTGACGTTGCAGGCTGAAACGCAAACGGACCCCGTTAAGGAAGCGCAGAGTCTCAAGAAATTGGGAGACGACTACGCTTCCAAAGATGAAGTGCGCGCAGCCGCCGATGCCTACGAGCAGGCGCTGTCACTCGCGCGAAATCACTTCACACCGGATGACTGCGTCCGGATGGCCGTCATCCTGTCCTGGGATGATCGGCTGTCGCCGGCGATTCGCGAACTTCGTCTTGTTTTGGAACGCGATCCGGAGAACAGGAATGCCAGAATCCATCTGGCGCGCATTTATTCGTGGGATGGACAATTGACGCGCGCCGTCAGCGTTGCAGACGGCCTCCTTTCCGATTCTCCTAACGACAAGGAAACGCTTCTCGTCAAAGCAAACGCCCTGGAATGGGACGACCGGTTCGACGACGCGATTCCTCTCTACGAGGGGATCATCAGACGCGACGGAGACTTCGACGCTCGCGTTGGCCTGGCATCTTCTCTGTTGTACAACGGAAATCGTACGGAGGCCCAGCGCCAGGCGCAAACCCTGGTGGCGACGGATGCCCGGCAGAGGCGCCAGCTGCAGCGTTTATCGGATGCTATCGATCGCGAGATGAGGCCGCGGGTGGAGATTGGTTACGACTACTACTCAGACTCCGATGAGAACCACTACGGGCGCTACACGGCGCGTTATTCACTTGCGGCAGGTAACCACGACTTTGCGGTGAATCTCGGACGCACCGGTGTGAGTGAAAGTACTTCGGCCGCCGATCTGCAATTCGAGGCGGATATCAACGCGTCGGGACCTCTGGGGCTCGCTGCCGGCATCGGTGTGACTCGCCTGCACGCCCCGGACGACGCTCAGTTCCCGACAGGTTATTTGCGGCTGCATGGACACACAAGGAAAACTCTGTTTCGCGCAACGATGAACAGCGAAGTTCTCGCCGAGACTTCCGAATTAATTGCACACCATATAAGGCGACTGAGCGCGGGTGGGGAGATTACCCAGAGATTCACGCCGTCATGGTCCGTGAGCGGAGCTTATAGCCGTATGCGTTTCTCCGACGTAAACCAGGCCAACGACGCGCAGGTGCGCGCGGAGTTTACGACGCGTCAGGCTCCTCGGGTCGGATTGGCGTACCAGCTTAGATTCCTCGACTATGACCGGCAGAGCGCTAACGGTTATTTCGATCCGGACAATTTCCTGTCGCATCGTTTCTCTGCTTCCGTCAACGTCGAGCGGCGCACGTACTTCACCTTCGTTCAGGTCTATGGAGGGCATCAAAGGTTCGAACGTTTCGGGTACCGTACGAGCGAATGGGTCAAGGGTGTCCGCGGGAGCTTCGGGTTCAACATCTCCAGGGACGCGTCTATTTCGGTGAATATCGCGGCCGGAGATTCTTCGACGGGATCCGTCACGGGCTATGGCTACTTCACGGCTGGGACCAAGCTTTCCTACAGGTTCTAACTTGGGCGTACAGCCCGTTACGACTTCAACTTCTTCCAGTTCGCAAGACACCGTTCGGCCATGGCCAGTTGCTGCCCGGGCGTGCTGATTTCCTGCTCGATGAGGTAATACTCAATCCCACCAGTTTTTTCAGCAGCGTCGAAGATTTTCAGCCATGGGACATCTCCCTCGCCGAATGCGACGGAATAGCCACGACCGGCTCCCGCGCCCCAGTCCTTGCAGTGAACGCTTTTGATACGGCCGGGATTTGAGTTAATCCACGCTACGGGATCAGCGCCGGCTTCCACGCACGTGCCCACGTCAAGCTGCAACACGACATCCTTTGGGGTGTTCGCTGCAATAAGGTTCATGGGGCGCTGACCCTGTAATGCAGGCCACTCGCTGGCGTGATTGTGATAGCCGGTCACCATTCCGAGCGGTCTCAGCTTTTCCGCGAATGACGTCAGTTTCGCCGCGAGCTGCTTCCACTGATCGAGCGTGACGGGCGCGCCGCGCTGAGGCGGAGCAGGAGCGCTGGCCTGAATGATGGCTTTGCTACCGATGATCTGATTCAATTCGATGGCTTTGTCGAGCCCCTCCGGTGTTACTGCCGTACCGCTGTTATGCGTGGAGTGGCACTTGATCCCCAGATCGTCCAGAAGTTTACGCACGTCCTTTGCCTGACCCGGTGTCCAATCGTAGTAAGGCGCCCAAAACTCGACGACTTCGTAACCCATTTTCGCGACCGCGGTGACCGTGCCGGGAAGATCCCGCATGTACTCGGTCCGAACCGAATAGAGTTCAAGCCCCACGGGAATTTTGCTGGCCTGTCCCTGCGAGCCCGGCGAGATTGCCGCGATAGACAATGGAAGCGCCGCTACGGAAACCGACAGGAATTCGCGGCGTGAAAGCGTCGATGTCTTCATGGCGCGCAACGATACCACACGAGTTCTTGATTCGTACGAGGTGCAAAACTATGATGCCAGTCGGACTGTCCAATCTAAGATTTCCAATCTCGGATTTGAAATGCAGTCGTACATGAGCGTTCGCTCACAACGAATGATGAAAATCGTCACAACTCCCCTCCTCAGCCGAGGAGGGGAAAGCCAAGGCGCAGCCTTGGCTGGGGTGGTGTTGGTCAAGAAAACCGCTTAAGTTGGCCACCACCCCGGCGCTACGCGCCACCCCTCCCCAGCTGAGGAGGGGAGTCCTCGGAGCCTCTATTTTCGAAGGAGGATTCGTATTCTTTCTTATATAACTCTTTCGTCTCTAAAGGATGCGGTCGTGCCCCCACGTCCATCTGCCACTCAAATCGAACTCCTTATTCCCACTGGGCGTGGCATTCGGATTGTGAAGGTGGGCCGGTGTGAAGATGACACCGAGTTCTCGAAGCAGTTCGTCGAGGACATTGTTGCCGTACGTGAGGCCGGGGAACTCGATGCCGTCGCCGTTGACGTCGCGCACTGTGGTCTTGTCCCGCGTAATGATCAGTTTTCGAAGGTTGCGCAGGGTGGCGGCTTTGGTGCGAAAGAACTGAATCAGCGCGTGCGCATCCTCCAGAGAACCTGAATAGACAATCATCGAGGGGAAACTTTACTCCATGGCAAATCTCGAAGGAAAGACCGCTATCGTCACGGGCAGCAGTCGAGGGATCGGTCGGGCAATTGCAGTGCGCCTGGCGCGGGATGGGGCGCGCGTTGTCGTTTGCGCTCGGACATCCAGCGACCTTGCCGATGTTGTTCGCGAAATTCAATCGGCATCCGGAGCGGCAGCGGCTGCCGCGCTCGATTTGCGCGACCCTGCGACGCCATCCCGGCTTGTGGATTTTGCCGTGAGCACCTTCGGACGGCTCGATATCGTCGTCAATAACGCGGGCGCCACTCGTCGTGGATTGTTTGTGCAGTTGCGGGACGAAGACTGGGAGGACAGCTTTGCACTGAAATTTTTCGGTGCTGTTCGTGTCACGCGCTCCGCCTGGCCTCACCTGCAGAAGAGTAAGGGGTCGGTTGTATTTATCTCCGGTGCCGGTGGACGAACGCCCGGCGCCGAGTTTGCGGCCGGCGGGGCGGTGAATGCCGGCCTTCTGTCGATCACCAAGGCACTTGCAGAGACAGGAATACGTGACGGTGTCCAGGTGAACTCGGTCAACCCTGGCGCGGTCCGGACCGATCGTCTGAAGACTCGTCTGGCAGCGACGATGCAGGAAAAGGGGATCGATCTCGCGGCGGCCGAACGGCAATTTGTCGAAGCGTCGGGAGTCACGAAGATTGGGGAACCGCAAGAAATCGCGGCGCTCGTTTCCTTTGTGGTCGGGCCCGAAGGCCGGTTCCTGCACGGCAGCCTCATCGATATGGATGGCGGGGCGACGAAAACCATATAATTAGGTTCATGGCGCGGGGTTGGGAGAGCAAGTCCGTCGAAGATCAGATTCAGGAACGGGAGGCTGCTTCAAACACAGCGGGCCGCCCGAAGCTCACGCCCGAGGAAGCCCAGATTCAATCCCAGCGTGATGGATTGCAGATGGTCCGCACCCTGACACTAAAGAAGCTGCAGGCCGCCTGCAGTGCGCGGCATCGCGCACATTTTGAACGTATTCTCACCGACATCGACGCAAAGTTGCGTGCGCTGGGCGACGGCAGTCCCAACAACCCCTTTTGATTTCATACGTCCCATAGTAAAGTCCCAAGCCAGATTCATTAGTGGATTGGGCAACAGCTCAGGAGGAAAGAATCGAATGAAAGTGATGCGTTTGGTAATGGTTGTGGCGATTATTGCCGCAGTCACCATCGGTATGGCGATTGCGCAGGCGCCGCCTCCAGGTCAGGGTGGTGCGGGCGCGGGTGCGGCACCCGGTGGTGGGCAAGGAGGCGGCGGTGGACGTCAGGGTGGCCCCGGAGGCGGAGGTCGGCAGGGTGGCGGTGGTCGCGGCGGTCCGGTGTTGAGCGTTACGAGCACGGCGTGGCCCGATGGCGCTGAGATTCCGATGAAGTACGCGTTCCGCGGCGAAAACAAGTCCCCTGCTTTCGAATTCCACTGGTTCAACGGCCCCAATGCCGCAGAGCAGCCGGCAACCGTCCAAAGCTTCGCGATCATTTTCCGGGACATGGAAAACTCCACGAACCGCGGGACCACAGATACGCTGCACTGGAGCGTCTTCAATATCCCGGCCACTGCGAAGGGCCTTCCTGAAGGTCTGCCGGGCGGTCTGCAGCCCGACGGAACAAAGCCTGGCCCTGGAATTCGCGGGGGCGAGAACGGCTCTTACTTCGGTCCCGGCGCGGGACAGGGTCCGTTCCACCACTATGTCTTCGAGTTCTTTGCACTGGATACAAAGCTCGACTTACCGTCAACTGCGACGCGGGCGGAACTGCTCGCCGCAATGGAAGGTCACGTCGTTGGTAAGGCGGCGTACGTCGGGCGTTTCCGGACTCCGTAATTCCAGATAAGAGGCGAATTTTATGAAGACGATGCGGTTACTTCTGGCAATGATGCTCGTCATTGCCGTGGTTGGCGGCGTCATGGTCGCTCAGGGCCCGCCTGCGGGCGGGCAGGGCGCTCCGGGCGTGGGTGCCGGAGGCGGACGAGGTCCCGGGGCTGGTCCGGGTGGCGGCGCCGGTGGCGGCGGGCAGAGGCGCGGTGGTGCGGGTATTCCCGCGCCGATCGTCATCACCGCGCCTTCATATGAAGACGGTGCGTTCATTCCCGCAAAACACGGCGGCGCGATGGGAGTTTCTCCTGCGTTGACGTGGACCGGGGCTCCTCCAACGACCCAGAGCTTCGCCCTGATCATGCACGACCTCGACGTCGGTCTTCGTGGCGGCACTGAAACCGTTCTTCACTGGATGATGTGGGATATCCCAGGCACGGCTACGGGCCTTCCCGAAGGCGTTAAACCCGGCGACCAGCCGGATGGCGCGCGCCAGGGTCGCGGTATCACGGGCCAGAATGCCTACTTCGGGCCTTCTCCGCCGGTTCCGACAACCCACCATTACACGATCGAGATCTATGCGCTGAATGCGAAGTTGAATCTCCCGCCGGAGACAACGCGGGCGCAGCTGCTGGCGGCCATGGAAGGCAAGGTTGTCGCCAAAGGCGCGTACAACGGTCGATTCAAGCAGTAGGATTTCAGGGCAGGCACCGCGTTTCAGGTGCCTGCCTCGTTTCCATGGCCATGGCATCCCGCTATAACTTCCTTACCGAGACCTACGAAACGGAAATCCTTAAAGTCCTGACCGTCTGGAGCAGCTTCACCGATGACGACCTGAACGTTCGTCCACATCCCACCGACAAGCGAGGTCGCAGCGTTCTCGAACATATGGTGCACCAGTGCATGAGCGAGGACGCGTGGTTCAAGAACATGTTCGGCATCGACCTCGGCGTGTCCCCGCTGCCGGGCAACGAGACACGTGGCGCCTTCATTTATCGTTACGCCGAGGCTGCGGTCGCGCGCCTCTCTGCCCTCCGGAGTCGTGACGATCACTGGTGGGAAGAGGAAGTGCCGTTCTTTGGCGTCCCTCGAAGCCGCGCCTGGATCATGGTACGACGTGTTGCACACACCGCGCATCATCGCGGCCAACAAATGGCCTTGTTGCGAATGCTCCAGCGGGAGCTTTATAGCAACTACGGCCCGACCGCTGACACCGGCGGACTGGCTGCGAATCAGGCGGCGGTGATCTACGCCTATCGTGATTTGAGTTCGCTGCTGGCAGGGGGAGAGAAAAGCTTGCTTCCGGGCCCGGGCACGAAGCCGGTGAGCGAACGTCCCGACTGACGTCTCAATCCAGCGCTTCGAGCAATAGCTTGAAGTGAGTGACTTGAACGTGTCCCTCCCTCGGCGCGCTCATGATGTCATCGAAGAAGGCCGTCAGTTCGAGGATTTCAAAACCCCGGTCGCCGAGATCGGCGTACCCCCGCACATATCCGTCGTTAAAACCGAGAATATGGCCAAATTCGTGCGCGAATGTCCTGGGGGCGAGATCGCCAGGACCAAGAACGACGGAGCGGCCGACAACACCATGTGTGAATTCTGCTCCCGACGTCAGAACTCCTCCGTCACCCGGAAAGAGCGCGATGTGTTTATCCAGGTCGAGGTGAGCGCCGGCCTGAGGAACGCTGCGCCCGCGATAGAGTTCGGCTGCAGACACTTTGCGCAAGTCCAATTCAACGAAGTATTGAGTGCCTCCGTCCTCGACGCGCCAGGTCTCTTCGATGACAGCTTTCGCGCGCGAAAGGTAATCATCGTCGTCAATGTCGGTGTAAAGGCGGACCTGCAGCGCTATTCGGTTCGTACCGACGCGACGAACCTTAAGAAACCGGGGTGCCTTTGGCTTCCCAAGAACCTGCCGGACTGTTGCCGCGGTGTCGGGATTGCCGGCCTTCAGCGCCCAGTAGAGTTGTGTCATCGCGTCGTAATGTTTGCGGTCGTCGGCAATGGATCGCTGCCAGAACCGGTTGTACTCGATGTATTGATCGACCGTTGCCTGGTTTCGAATGAGTTCACGATATTGAGTCACGACGTCTGAAAGGCGAGTGGGCTTTTCGTCGCGAGGCATCGTGGCTATTCGTGCCAGATCCGATCTGGCTTTATTCAGTTTTACATCCTCGGAACGAACGTAGCTCTCTGTGATCGGCCAGCTGTAGGAAAAACTTCGTATAGGCGTCGGAGGCTGCGGAATATCGACGATCCGAGGCAGCATCTGATATCCGAAAATTCCCACGGCCGGCGGCGCTTTTTCCAACTGCCGGAGCAGCATCGTGGCGTCTTCCGGAGATGTGTCCCGTTGAATGGTCGTGCGCAGCTCCTCAAAGAATTGCGCAAACCGGTCGCGATAGCCGTGGAATTGCACTTCGACCCGCTGGCCCTCGCGAACGTGAGCGGGTTGACTCTGAATGAGGACTATGGAGAGCAGGGCAGCGACAGCTTTCATGAGATTTTCGTCATATGCCTGTTAATGGTAGACGGGGCCAGCCGTTTATGGAAGTGTTGAGGAAAGGAGACGCCTTTTGACTTTCGCCTCGCATCGTGCAACCGGCAGGCCCCTGCCCGAGGATTTTGAGCGGATTTTCAACGAAAATCATGCCCTTGTCTACCGGGTGGCGTACCGGATAACAGGAAATAATGAAGATGCTGAAGATGTTCTTCAAACCCTCTTTCTCCGGCTCCTCCGTCGCGAAATTCTTCCCGATGTGGATAGAAATCCGAGAGCCTACATGCACCGGGCCGCCATTAATATCGCGCTGGATATCGTGAAACTCCGGTCCCGTACGGTGTCGGGCACCAACCTCGAGGAGCATCAGGAGCGAACGGCGCAGACGGAGCGGATGCCGGCATTTCGAATCCAGGACTGGCTGCGTGACGCACTGGCAGAGCTGAATCCGAAGGCCGCAGAGATCTTCATTCTCAAACACGTCGAGGGGTACGACAACGCCGAGATCGCTAACACCCTCGGGACATCAAGGGGCACCGTTGCTGTCCTCCTTTTCAGAGCTCGCGCTCGACTCAAGAAATCTGTTCGGAGACGACTGGGAGAAAACCTATGAAGCCGAATAATGAAAATACGGGAAAGATTCTGGATCGTGCCATTGAAGAAATCCGCAATGCGCCGGTTTCCGCGGAAGACATCGACCGGGCAGCGGCCAATGTGAGGCATCGTCTTCAGGAGGAATTCAATAAGGTGGTGACCCACCCGGCCGCGCTCGACGTCGATCGTATCCGAAGTTGTGAGGACTTCCGCGCGCTGATCCCGGCATACCTCACTTCCAGTCTTACACCCTCGCGGCGGCTGTTATTTGAGGATCACGTGCGCGAATGTATGAGTTGCCGCAAGGCTCTGGAAGCGGCTCGGCAGGGGGCGACAGATCTTTCCAGATCGGCGCGCGTTCGATCCGTTCCGACAAATCGGGTCTGGCGACGGCACGCGAAATGGGCGGCTCCGATCGCTGCAGCCCTGCTGGTTGCGCTCGCTCTGCAAACCAGCGTCGTGCGGGACTGGATCTGGCCCATCGATGTCCATGCGATTGTCCAGATGGTCGACGGCGGACTGTTCCGTGTCTCGGGTCAGGACGTGCAGCCGGTAAACGCCGGTCAGCGCATCGAACGAGGCCAAACCGTCCGTACCGGATTGGATTCCGGAGCGATGCTTGAACTGGCTGATGGAACGCGAGTCGAGATGGCTTCGAAGTCCGAGCTTGCTCTCGTTCGCTCGCGGGACGGTGTGAAGATCAAGCTGGCACGCGGGAATGTCATTGTTGCGGCTGCGAAGCAGCACGGGCACCTGTACGTTGAAACCAGCGATTGCAATGTCTCCGTCGTCGGAACTGTGTTTGCCGTAAGCACAGGACTCAAAGGGTCGCGCGTCGCCGTTATTGAAGGCGAGGTCTATGTAGAACAGGAGAACGGGACCGAAGAATCCCTTCTTCCGGGTGAGCAGACCTATACAAATCCGGAGATGGGCGCGGTAACGATCACTGAAGAGATTGCATGGAGTAGAAATGCGGAAGCCCTTTGGAAAGAGCTTCAGACTTTCGGACAGGATTTGGCTGACCGTGCCGAAAGAGAAACGATGCGCTATCGTTCGAACCTCATCGGCCTTGTACCTGCGGACACACTTGTCGTCGCTTCGTTGCCGAATGTGTCCCAGCCTTTCAAAGAGTCTTACCTGCTTTTCCGCCAGCGCATCCGGGAAAACGCCGTTTTGTCGGACCTGTGGCAGCAAAACGAGCGGACGGATGGAATGAACCTGGATGAAATCGCGAACAGGCTTGCCGAGGTCGGTGATTACCTCGGCTCTGAAGTGATGTTCGCTATTCCCAAGGAAGCGACCGGAAGGGGACCGCTCGTTCTTGCCGAAGTGAGAAGCCCGGACACGCTGGTGTCCGCACTCCAGGGTGACTTACGGAGAATCGCAGAGCTGAACGGGGGGACAACGGAAATCCGGCTCGTTCAGACCGCTGAGGAACTTGCTGCACTGAGCACGACCGGCCTGGTCATTTATGTAGAAAGCGGCTTGATGATGGTGTCTGATCTCGCTCAGGTTCAGCGAACAGCGGCAATACGTCGCGGTACAGTAGCCAATACATTTTCCAGTACGCCGCTTTACCGAAGGCTGGAACAGGCTTACGGCGATGGAGTGGGATGGCTGCTTGCCGTCGATTTGCGCCAGATCGTCGAATCTGAGACGGAAGCGCGCAGCCTTGGCTTTGAAAACGTCGAGCAACTGGTTCTCGAACAGAAGACGGGAATCGGAAGCGCTGCCTCGCAGGTTGCGCTCAGCTTCAAGGATGAGCGTAGGGGACTCCCCGCATGGCTCGGCACGCCCGCGCCGATGGGCTCGCTCGACTTTGTTTCGACAGACGCGTACTTATTTTCTGCGTGGGTAACCAAGGATCCGGAACTGATACTTGACGACATCCTGAGGCTGTCCGCCGCAGACGACCAGACGATCGAGAGCCCTCTGCGCGTCTTGCAAGAAACGTTCGGCATCGACCTCCGGCGTGATTTTGCACAACCGCTGGGCAGCGAGGTTCTTGTTGCGCTCGACGGCCCGATTCTTCCAAAACCATCGTGGAAGGTCGTGGTCGAAGTGGAGGATGCTCCCCGGCTGGAGAACACCATCCAGTTTGCGATTACGAACCTCAATCGCGAATTGCTGGCTCGAGGGCTTCCCACGTGGAAACAGGAAAGCGAGACTGTCGATGGGAAAACATTGTTTGCGTTGACCTCGGAAGGGTCTCCTGTCGCGATTCACTACGCCTCCTGGATGGGCTATATGGTCTTCACGCCGAGCAGGGCATTGCTGCAGGAGGCGTTTCGTATCCATGACTCCGGCACCTCGATCGGCAGATCGGAAAAGTTCCGTGCGCACTTGCCGCCGGATGGGCGAGATGTTGCTTCCGCAGTCATGTACCAGAATCTGGAATCGCTGGCCCAGAGTGTTCCGACCGTGACCACGGATGTCGTGCCAGAGCTTCGTACCGCGGCGTTATTCCAGAGTAGTCTGCCAAAAGTTGTTTTCGTCTATGGAGAACAGGATCGAATCCTGGGCTCAGCGCGTGGTTCTTTTGGTCTTCGTATCGCAAGCATGCTGGGTCTGCATGGTTTGATGGAAGCGGCAGGCATGCAAGGTATGTTCCACTGATTCAGGGCAAGGATGTGAGGGAGGGAGTACTAGTGAAAAATCTGAAGTCAGTTGTCCCTGTTAGTCTGTTAGCCATCGCACTGGTTGTGCTTTCCGGGTGTCATGGAAGTACTGGCGGTTTACACAAGATCCGATGGGTAAATGAGGCCGATAGCGGCAAAGTGATCGAGTTCACGCTCAGGGTACCGACTGTTATGGGGCGAATGCATATGGCTGTGTTCGGCGGTCCCGTGAGGGGGACTTACATTCTCAAAGACAATGACAAAACTCTTGAAGGTGTTGTGACGCAGTTCGAAGATTCCTTCGTCCTAATCTCAAACGACGGCAAGAACCAGAAGTTCGCAGTCGACCGCAGCACGGGAGCCTTAACGGACGAGGCCGGAGCGGTTTGGAAGGCGGATAGCCCACCGGGAACCACGGCGTTGAAAGAAGCGACGTTGAAAGAATGGTGAACGGGAACCATCATTAAGGCTCGTCCGTATAAGGAGGAGTTGAAAGGTATTACTCGCGCTTTCGTAGTTTTAACGGATGGCATTTATTGAACTCGACAGACTCAGCCTGAGTTTGGGGGGCCGACCGATTCTTAAGGAATTGACCGGTGTATACTCCGGACGGTGCATTGGTCTGCTCGGACCCAATGGCGCCGGCAAGACGACATTGCTTCAGGCCCTGCTTGGATTCTATCCTCCCACTTCCGGAACCGCGCGCGTTCTCGGTCTTGATATTCGTACCGAGATCCGAAAGATTCGGCACCTGATTGGCTACATGCCGGAGAATGACTCGTTCATCGCGGGGATGTCCGCGATTCGCTTCGTCCGTATGATGGCCGAGCTTTCCGGACTGCCGCCTGAAGCG
>DASTBJ010000147.1:0-2754 GCA_035712125.1 Terriglobia bacterium | reverse complement strand
CCGCTCGATAAACTCCGGGGGTGCGCAATCCTGCCCGCGGTAGAGCGGTTTCAGCGGTGTCTGCCGCCAGTGACCCGCACCGGGACGATTCGGGAAAAGCACCGCATGAGCATGCAGCAACCCGTGCTTTGTAAGGGCGGTCAGACTTTCGCGGGCCGCCTCTACGCCTGCTGCGCCTTCCAGAGCGGAGGTCCATGCATCCGCTTTTGGAAGCGGAGCGAAAGTATGGGCGCTCTTGAGCTTCTCCAGTTCCGCGAATTGCAGCCCGGTACGCAGCGGCGTTTCGGAATAGATCGGAAGATCTTCGGGCATGGAGCTACTTCCTTTGAGCGACAGCCTGGCGGGCTTCCTTGTCGATGGTCTTCATCCGCGCTACCTCTCTCTTGTCGTGGAGCTTCCGGCCCTTTGCGAGAGCGAGTTCGCATTTAAGGCGTCCATCCTTCAGATACAGGCGCAGCGGGATCAGCGTCAGACCCTTTTCCGTTGTTCGACCGATCAACTTGCGGATCTCGCTGCGGTTCAGCAGGAGCTTACGAGTGCGTAACGGGTCATGATTCGCGTAATTCCCGTGGGAGTAGGGACTAATGTGACAGTTCAGAAGCCAGACCTCTCCGCTCTTAACAAGACCGTAAGCATCCTTGAGATTCACTCGACCGTCTCGAGCGGATTTGATCTCAGTGCCGGTAAGGACGACTCCCGCTTCCAGCCTCTCCAGAATCTCGTAATTATGAAAAGCCTGGCGGTTTACAGCGATCTCTTTCACCGGATAGCGCCGGGGGTCGCACCCAGAGTGCCAGGGCCCGCAGGCTGTTGCTGCGGCGCAGGAACGACCGGAAGCCCTGCCGCAGGTTGCGCGAGAATCGGGATCGGTGGGGCATTTGCGCCTATCGGCGGCGGCATCTGTCCGGGGACTGCTGTGTTCACCGGGAGTGCATTAGGGTTGGCAGACGCGGCCGGATTGGCGTTTGCCGGATTGGCGTTTGCTGGCGCTCCCGTGCCCGGAAACGGCGCGTTGATGATCACCGGTTGGTTCGGATTTCCCTGGGCAGGATTCCCTGGCTGGATCGGCGACATATTGGGCAGCGGGTTCTGAGATACGGGTGGTGGTTCTGAAAATGAACTGCCAGTCGTCGTCGCAGCCCCCTGCGCGAGGCCGGTGACGGAAATGCCTTTGCCTTCGATCAGGATATAGTTCACCGGTTGGCCTTCGAGAATCTTCACAAAAGCGTCCTTGACAGGTAAGTCTTTGATTCGGACGCTGACGTTTCGATTCGCCACCTCGGGTGCGACCTTGGATTGAAAGCCCATTGCCCGATCCACGAGCGTCACGATACGTCCCAGAGGCACGCCGAGTGCAGACATCGTGATCTTGCCGTCGACGACTTCGATTTCAGGCCCTGGCGGCTGGCTGTCGGTCGGTATCTGATTCTGGGCGAATATGGAGCCCGGGATGACAGCCAAGCTCAGGGTGACCAATAGTTTAGATGCGATTTTCATAATAGGTCTCCGTCGCAGCCCTATCCTACACAGACCATCAATACGCCTTGCGGGTTCATTTTTCCAGATCCAACTTTCATCAGCGAGCCCCTCGCCCCAGGAGAACGACCGGTACAGTCTTCAGCAAAATTTTTAAATCCAACAGCAGCGACCAATTGTCAATGTAGGTGAGATCGAGCTTCATCCAGTCTTGAAAGCTGATCTCGTTTCGTCCGCTGATCTGCCAGAGGCAGGTAATGCCAGGCTTCATGCTGAGCCTCCGCCGCTGCCAGCGTTCATACCGGGCGACCTCCTGCGGGAGAGGTGGTCTCGGGCCAACCAGACTCATATCACCGCGCAGGACGTTATAGAACTGAGGCAATTCGTCGATGCTGAACTTTCGTAGAAATCTTCCGACTGTAGTTCGCCGCGGATCGCGTGACGATTTGAAGACCGGGCCGTCCATCTCGTTCAATGCTTCGAGTTCGAATCGCGTCTGTTCTGCATTGTCCACCATGGACCTGAGCTTGTACATCGTAAACAGGCGCCCGTTCAGGCCGCAACGTTCCTGCTTGAAGAACACTGGACCTGGCGACGTCACCCTGATAGCAATAGAACTGACGGCAATGGCCAGTAGCACTGGGATGCCTAGAGTGCATACTATCGCCAGGTCCATGATACGGCGGACAAAGAGCAGCGCTTCGTTTGTAGGGGTCGTGCTGAAAGACAGCAACGGAAACTCGCCGAACCGTTCCAGTTCCGTCCGGGCAAAGGAATGAGGAAAGAAATTCAGCACAACCCGAGCGGTTACTCCCAGTTCTTCGCACAGCAGGAATATGTCGGTGAACTCACTCAACGGTTCCTTGTCCGTGACCACGATCAATTCGTCCACACCGCCCCGCTCGAGCAGATCCCGCACGTCTTTCTGTCCAAAGACTCCGATAAGGTGCAATCCCCACACGCGGTGCTCTTCGATCTTTCGGGCAAATTCGCGGGCAGCATTGCCGGCTCCAATCACTGCGACGTGGCGGACATCCAGAGCACCATGTTTCTTCAATCGGATAAGTACAATCCGGTACGCGACGAGCAGGACGTAGTTGATAACGAGGGTGAACACCGCAATCAAACGGTGCCGAGAGAAAGCATCTCCGCTGCTGACAAAGAACTGCGCCGCCAGTACGACAAGCCAGGCCGAGAAGATTCCCTTTGTCAGTTGAACGACCTGGTCGAAGGGCGGCGAGGTCAGGTCGGAGTAAACCCTGAACACCGGCAACATCA
>DASTBJ010000146.1:0-2429 GCA_035712125.1 Terriglobia bacterium | reverse complement strand
CGTCGTCCTGTTCGAGATGCTAACCGGGCGGGCGGTGTTCAAGGGAAAGACTGTCTCCCATGTACTGGCCTCCGTTCTCCGCGCAGACCCCGACTGGAACAGTCTGCCGGCCAATCTTCATCCGCGCATTCGCCTGCTGCTGGAACGCTGTCTTGAAAAGGAAGCGCGGAACCGGTGCCACGATATCGCGGACGCGCGTGTGGATATCGAGCGCGTGCTCGCCGATCCGCAAGGTGTTCAGGTTCACTCTGCGGCCGCGGGTGCATCGGGACGCCGGGCGTGGAGCATCTGGTCTGTATTGGTTTGGCCAATGACCGCTGCGGTCCTCGCAGGCGCCCTGGTTTGGTACCTGCGTCCAGCGCCCGCCATTGGACCTGCGCCCGTAGTCCGCTTTCCGTTTCTTTTACCCGATTCGATCCGGATCACTCCCGCACGCGTAGGCGTGATCGCTATCTCGCCGGATGGAACACGAATCGCTTTCGCGGCAAACTCGCAACTTTTTCTATGGAATCTGACTGAGGAGCAGGAGCAGGCTCAACCCGTTCCCGGCACAGGCGGGCGATTTGCGACGATGCCCGTCTTTTCACCGGACGGATCCGCGTTGGCGTACGTGGACTTCGAAACGAGTAAAGGGCCGTTCATCATCAAACGCGTGCCCGTGACGGGTGGGACTCCGGTGCAGGTCTTCGAGTCCAAGACCGGCCAGGAATACTTCACCTGGGGGTTGACGTGGCCCAGCCAGGAAGCGCTGGTCTTCGTCACTTCCGACGGCGTCGTTCGGATTCCCAGCAATGGCGGCGGAGTGCCCGACGTCCTGGTCCAGCGCGCCGAAGACGAGGTCTTCGAAAGCCCGCAGATCCTGCCCGGCGGTAACGAGCTTCTTTTCGTGCGATTGGCCGGCGCGAACCCTGGTGAAGACGGCGTGGAACGGTGGAAGACCGCCGAAATCGTCATTCAGTCCATCGGAAAGAACGACCGGACCCTCATTTGGAAAGGAGGGAGCCACCCACGGTACCTGCCGACAGGGCAAGTCGTTTTCGCGCAGGGCAACACCCTGTTTGCGCTAAACATTGACCTGGATTCCCGCAAGGTTACTGCAGGGCCTGTCCCGGTTCTGGATGGAATTCGGCGCTCGACCGACGGATTTACTGACGCGGCCCAGTATTCGATTTCGGATACGGGTGTTCTTGTCAGTATCCCCGATGTCGTTGCACCAGCGGCAGAGAACGGTGTCCTGGCGTTACTCGACCGTAAAGGCGTCACTACACCGCTCCCCGTCCGCCCCGCGCAGTACCGTGGCCCCCGGTTCTCGCCCGACGAGAACCAAATCGCTGTCGAAATCGTCAGCTCCACCGGGCAAAGCAACATCGGCATTTACGACGTTTCGGATAAATCTGAGGTTCGGTATCTCCCACAGACCGGAAGCGAGAGCAACACGCGTCCCATTTGGAACATTGATGGGAAACGGGTGACATTCGCATCCAACAGAGGCGGCGCCTGGGGCATCTACGAACAGCCGGTCGACAACAGTGCCCCACCCATTCCCCTGACGACAGCTAAAAACAGGCGCGAGATCTACCCGGATAACTGGTCGCCGGACGGCAAGACCCTGGTATTCGCCGAAGTCGTTACCAACACCAACCTGGACCTGTGGACGCTCTCTCAGAATGACGACAAGCCCGCGTTACTCGCCGGTGAAGGGCTGAGCCAGTTCGGCAGTGCCTTCTCGCCGGACGGAAAGTGGATTCTTTATACCGACGTGACAACGCCTTTCGGACTTCGCGCCAAACCCCTCCCGCTCACCGGCATGGTCCAACAGATCACACAGGACGGCGAAGCGTGGCCGATATGGTCCGGAACCGAGGTTTTCTTTCGGCTTCGGCTCGGCGGTAATGCGCCCCCTCGGCTCAGGATCATCGAAATGACGACAACCGGCGGATTCTCGCGCAGGAATGTCGGCGAAGTTCCGCTGCCAAAGGGCACCCTCATGTATCCAGGATATAGAGACTATGACGCGACCCGGAAAGGCGACAGGTTTGTCATTATCCTGTCGGAAAAGAAAGAGACTCCAGCCAAGGCAGCAGCAGCGCCCGAGCGCATGAACGTCGTCTTGAACTGGCCTGAAGAGCTTCGGAAACAGCTCCAATCACCCTAGCGCCCATTGCGGGCGCGCAGCCGCCGCCAGGAATAGGGTAGGCCCCGCGAGGAGGCCAATAATGCGGCAAATTGCGACACCCAGTTTCAGCAGATCTTCGATGCAATTCGGCAACTCATGGGAATGCCCGCCTTGTCGTCTCGACCGATCGGCGTTATCTCAACTGGCCGCAAGCGACTAAGGAGAAGAAGAAATGATGAACCGAGGCGAATTCTTGATTGTCAGAGCGATGAGTTCTGCTCTCGTCAGTCCACAAAACACTCTCGGTTGAGGT
>DASTBJ010000145.1:0-12610 GCA_035712125.1 Terriglobia bacterium | reverse complement strand
CGGGCATGGGCCGGAAGAAGTTGTTGAACATGTCCGTCGAAAGATTCGGCGAAGGGGCGGAGGTCCGTCTTGTTCACGTGTTTCAGGACTGCGCGGATCTACGCACGATGGAGCAGCGGCTCCTCCAGTCGGAACGACTTGCAACTGTGGGACGCTTCGCATCGCAGATTGCGCATGAGATTCGCAATCCACTGAATTCTATCTCCCTCAACATCGAACTACTCGAAGATGAGTTCAAGGACTCCAACAGTGAAGCGCGGGGGCTGATTCGATCCGCGCTGCGCGAACTGGATCGATTGAACGGCATAGTAAATGAGTATCTGCAGTTTGCCCGTTTTCCCAAACCGAATCTGCGACGGGAAAAGATTGATGGGGTTATTCAGAGCGTGGTGGAGAGCTTCAGGCCTCCCCCGCGCATCACGTTTAGTGTTCGTCAAGCTCCGTCGACCCCGTTGGTTTGGCTTGATGAACAGTTACTGCGCCAGGTGCTCGACAACTTAACTCGAAACGCTGTTGAAGCGATCGAGCAGACCGGCACTATCGAGCTTGAGACCGACGTCATTGATCGATTCGTTGTCATTCGGGTTCGAGATTCCGGTGTCGGCATTCCTGGCGACGTTCAGTCGAAGCTGTTCGAGCCATTTTTTACGACGAAAGCGCACGGAACGGGGCTCGGTCTGGCGACATCTCAGCAAATCATGTTTGAACATAACGGTCATCTGCTGGTCGATAGCCAGCCTGGAAAAGGGACCACATTTTCCCTTCTGTTACCTATATGAGCATACGAAAGACACCTACAATTCTTGTCGTCGATGACGATCCTGAGAGCCGGACCGCAATGGTCAAGGTGCTGGAAAGTGTTGGATATAAGACGGTGGAATCCGACAACGGCCAGCAGGCTCTGGACATGATACTGCAGGGCGGCATCGACATACTTGTTACGGACCTTCGCCTGCCCGTCATGGACGGCGTGGAACTGCTCAAACGAACCAAAGCTGCCGATCAGGAGATCGAAGTCGTCCTGATCACCGGCCATGGAACCGTCGAGGTCGCCGTGGAGGCAATCAAGGAGGGCGCCTATGACTTCATTACGAAGCCCGTCAAAAAGGCCCAACTCCTCCACGCTGTCGAAAAGGCGTCAGAGCGTCAGTACCTTTCACGGGAAAACAAGGAACTGCGTTCACAGCTGAGCCAGAGCGGCAGCCGCCGCTTTGTCCACTCCAGCGCGGAGATGCGCAATATTGCGAAAATGGTTGAACAGGTTGCGCCAAGCACGGCAACCGTGCTGATCACCGGAGATAGCGGGACCGGTAAGGAAGTCATCGCTGATGCCATCCACGCTGCATCTCCACGTCGCGGCAAGCCGCTGATAAAGGTGAGTTGTGCGGCGCTTCCCGAGACACTGCTCGAAGCCGAGTTGTTCGGATATGAAAAAGGAGCCTTCACGGGTGCCAATGCCCGCAAGGAGGGCCGGTTCGAACTCGCTCATGGAGGAACGCTGTTTCTGGATGAAATTGGGGAAGTCAGCCCGGCAGTCCAGGTGAAGTTATTGCGCGTACTTCAGGACCAGAAGTTCGAACGACTCGGTGGGACTCGCACTATCGACGCCGACGTGCGCATCCTTGCCGCCACGAACAAGGACCTTCAAAAAGAAGTAGAAGAACGTCGATTCCGCGAGGACCTGTTCTACAGACTCAACGTCATCAGCATTCGCATCCCGCCACTTCGTGAACGCAAGGACGATATCCAGTTACTGGCGATGCACTTTTTGAAAACTTACGCGGACAGGAACCAGAAGAAGGTTGAAGGTTTCACCGAGGACGCCATGCTTGCGCTCACTTCCTACGACTGGCCTGGAAATGTTCGAGAGCTGGAAAACGCAATCGAACGTGCGGTCGTGTTCACAACCGGAAACCTGGTTCCCCTGTCTGTGCTGCCTCAGAACGTTTCAACATTCGGAGAATCCAAGCACTCTCTCATCTTCAAGATCGGCACCCCCCTGCGGGAGCTGGAGCGAAAGGCGATCGAGATCACTTTGCAGCATGCCCGTGGTGACAAGAACCTCGCCGCAAGATTGCTGGGCGTTGCGACGCGTACCATCTATCGTCATCTCGAGCGGGAAGCCGGTGGGGTTGACGAAAAGGAAGAAGTCGAGGCAGGACAATAGGGAACGAGGGGCCGGTGTAGGCCGGCCCCCGTGGTTCTACAGCGGCATACCCCTGAAATACATCCACAGGCTGACCAGGCTTGGAGCAAACAGTCCGGTGCGGGATTGATATGCCACATAGAGTGACGCCAGTGCGCTCTGGAAGAATTTTCGTTCTTCCAGAATGGCGGCCTTCCAGTAGATGGTGACCATTACCAATACAGTGGAGAGCAGCCACAGGTGACCTGTTGCTGCAACTCCGGCGAGCCATGTCAACAGATAAGACGTGTAGAACGGATGTCTTATCCACGTGTAGGGTCCGTGGCTGACAAAATGCATGGGAAGGTCTGGTGAGAATACGGCGGACAGTGGCTTTTCGCGATTGGTATACACGGCCCACCAAAAAAGGACCAGCGATGCGCAATAGAGTAACGTTGCCAGCAACGCGCGCCCCGGATGAGTCATGTCCTGAAGGACAATCATCGCGAAATGCACTAGGCTGAAAAGCAAACCACAAATCTTTGTGACTTGCATGCCGGTCGTCGATCCGGCCGGCTGGATGAAGAAATGTCGCATACCCCACACAAAACTGCTCAAACAGGCAAGGAGTAGGATCGCGCAGGTAAACTGCCACACGGATACCGCAAGGACCATGTGCCCTCCGTTACAGATTTAATTTTTCAGAATGCCTTCACAACTCACCGGTTCATCTGGTTGTGGTAAGGAGAGAGGCGTCGCCTCGTGCAGCATGAACAGAACCGGCGATGAAGTCTTCCTCGAGATCGTCTAAACCCGGACGAACTGTCTCAGCAGAAATGACAGGTAAGGTTGCCAGATGTTTCTGGCATTCATCCACCCAGGTTTTGTACTTCGGATTTGGGCAGTGCGAATCGAACTCGAGGATTTCCATTTCGCACTTGTACTGGGGGTCGTAGTACGACGGCAGCTCGATGCCATTGGCGGCAAGCCCCGCCCCGCCGACCTTCTTAAGAATCGTTGATGATCGATGACGCGTTGTTGCCGTCGTCGTTGCGACAGCGCCACCAAGGGTTCGTGCAAGAGCATAGACAAGCATGGCCATCCGCAGCGCCTCGCGTGTCCCACGCAGTTGCTCCGTGAGTGCCCACCCCCCGAGTTCCGCATAGCTGATCTCACGACGTTGTGCATCCGCCTTCCTGGCTTCAACCGCTTCGCGCAGCCGCCTTCCCCACTTGTCGGAACACGCCAGGGCAGATCTCGACACGTCCAGATGATGAAACGACGCGTGATCTGATGGCGAATATCGAAGGCAGCCGGAAATCTTCCCGTAGCAGTCTGTCACCAGCAGCTGCCAGCTTATCGAATCTCGCGGGTGAACAAACCGACCATCGGCTGTAAGCTGGTGAGCTTCAATCGCGCCGTCTTCCAAATATACGCGGCCACGTAGTCGCTGTATTTGGGACAGAAACCACCCGTGCTGCGCACGATCGACTTGTACGGACTGGAAAGTTTCTGTCAGTTCTTGAAGGGGCGGGGCAAGCAATATTGTTCGAGCAGACCAGAATTCGCCGGCGTCGACCCTCATGCGTCTGCAGCTCCTGCTTCAAAGACTCTAACGCATTGGTCATTTCTCATAAAATCCTCCTTCGCGTTTACACGCGTCTGATGCGCGCGCATTATCCGATAATTTGCGAGATGGACTCAACTCACTATTTGAATCGGCGATGTCTACATTTGAGACATCGTGGTCTGCGGCGGCTGAGGTGCGGAGAGTTATAGAGCTGACAGCGTGCAAACAACTTGGGCTCCGCCGAGACGGAGCCCAATATAAGCAGTTGTCAGGTTTTGCGTCGAGTAAAAACTTACATACGCCGACGAATGAGGCCTCCGATCAGAAGGAGACCTCCGACCAGCAGGGTGATACTTGTTGCTTCGGGAATCGGTATGAGTGTTGCTTCGAACGTTGCCGAATAAGAATTCGTAATCGTTCCACCCGACGCGATTGTGCCAAGGTACTCCTGGAAGAATTCGTTGAACTGTGCGGTAAAGACCCCTGTGAAGGTCGAGACTTCACCGGTTGAGATTCGCCGTGCCGTACCTGCCACCGAGAACGTTGCGGAGGATCCGACCTGTGTATTCGCCAGAGTGAACGGCGAGAGGCCCAGGGGATTGCTTGCAGTGATCAGACCCGGAATACCGGCGGGTGTACAAGTTTGTCCCGGCGCCGGTGCTAAACCACACTGCGCCTGTCCTCCCACTCCCGTAAAAATAAACGTAAGATCGAGAGCGATGTCCGGCGGGACCACGGTGCCGGCTGGGTCAAAGATCACAAAATTGGGCAGCGAGAACGTTTGGTTTATCGGAGCCGTTGCCTGACTCAGATTTCTAATGAACCCTGTATCCCCGTTGTAGGGGACAAAGGAACCGGACACCGGTGCCGAGACCACGAAGTTGCCATAGCCCGCCGGGCAACTCGCCGTCAGCGCGTTATTACACACAAAATTTAAGAATGTGGCGCCAACTTCGGCGGAACTGCCGCCAATACTCAAGGAACCGGAAACCGGAATTGCCAGAGACGGGGTTGCTAGTGCGAACACGCCCGCTAGCAAAGCAATCATCAATCGGAACTTGCTCTGCAGGATCGACATTGTACCCTCCTAGATTTATCAGGCCGACCAGGAACTCGTAACCATGTGAACATAGCCGATAACGGTCAGGAAGCCGTCTATGCGAGTGCACGTGGTGGTCCGAACAGATCAAATCGTGTGCTCATTGCCTGTCTCGCTAACTTATAGAAATCACTGCGGATGGACTGGGGTGTCTGTTTTTGAAACGTTTCCCCTTATAAAAATGAACTCGACGAGTGTAAGCCGCCACGACAGTGAGTCGTATCGCCACGTATTATCCCCATGCCCACGTATTGGTTCGGATGTTTGCAAAAAGTTGTAAGAGAATCCGGCACTTGACATTGGCCGAATACATGAAATCACGGAGGGAAATTGGTCCGGAGTTGTCATGAAAATGACACATCATGCCATGCGTGGGCCACGAACCCCCGCGAATCCCGATTCCGTCCAAACATTTGAAACGGAATGGCCTGACATTAAAATCGAAGCCGGTTTGGGACCTGAGCCTAAGGAGGCAGAGCGGCGATGACTTCCGGAAGGACCCTGTTTTTAGCGGTAACCCTCGTGGCAACCGTCAGCTTAACGCTCGGCGGACAGGGCCGGGGGCCTGGGGATCGAATCCAAAAACGGAGTTACCTCTTCAAAGAGACCAACGAGACCCTCGAATATGACGTGTTTGTTTCGTCGCGCGTCGACTCTAAGAAGAAGAGTCCCCTGGTCATCGCGCTTCATGGCGCCGGTGTTCCGCCGGCAGTTGTGCTGCGCTCGCTGATGAATCCCGCCGAAAAGAACGGCTACATCATGGCGGCACCGATGGGGTACAACCTCCGCGGTTTTTATGGGGCGGCAGGTCCCGGAAACACCCGTGGCGAACCCGAGAATCTTGGTGAGCTCAGTGAGAAAGATGTCATGAATGTACTCCGCATCGTTCGGCAGGATTTTAACGTCGACGAGAAGCGGATCTATATCGCCGGACAATCAATGGGCGGCGGCGGCGCGATCTACCTCGGCGTCAAATACAAGCAGACGTGGGCGGCCATCGCGGCGTCGGCCGCTGCCATCCCGGCGCAGCACCAGCCCGATATCCTCGAAGAGATTAAAGATATGCCCGTCATCATGCTCCACGGCACCAAGGATCAGGCTGTTCCGATCGACAGGATTCGACCGTGGGTTGCAACGATGAAAGCACTGAAAATGCCCCACGAGTTTCACGAGATCCGCGATGCCAGTCACTCCGATACCATCGATAGAGGTGCGGAACTGATTTTTAGTTTCTTCAACAAGCACTCAAAGTGAGGCGCGCATCGAGCCTCTGAAACTCGAGATACCGACCCACGAATTGCCAGATCTCAGTCGCGATTTACCAGCGACACGGCCTTGACCTGCGCATAGATCGCCTGGCCTGGCGCAAAGTGCAGCGTCTGGCAGGCGCGTCGCGAGATGCGGGCGAGCAACGCCGGCCCTCCTTCTCGATGTCCAATCGTCAGCATTACATTGACCTGAGCGTTGTCGATCTCATGGATTTCTTTTGCCAGGGCGGGAACGACATTGAGGATGCTGGTTCGCGACGGAGGCTCCGGCGACAGACTCACGTCGGCTGCCGCAATGCGAATCCTACGAGCCTTGCCCACTTCGGTAATGCGACCGGGCACAAATAAGGTTTCGCCGTGGACATCCATTTCCGTCAAGCCGTCATTGGGATCGAAGGCTTTCACGAATGCTTCAACCACCGTCGCGGCGTCGGAACGTCTGGCAATCGGCAGTCGGGCATCCGATAACAATTCGGCCAGAGGGCCGAACGCCAGCACTCTGCCCATATCGAGCAGGATAAGTGTGTCGCCGAGCCGTTCGATTTCAGCGATGTCGTGGCTGACATAAAAAATTGGTATGGAGAGCGTGTCGTGAAGCGCCTCGAAGTAGGGAAGGATCTCTTCCTTGTTTTTCTGATCGAGCGACGATAGCGGTTCGTCCATCAGAAGAAGGCGAGGCTGCGAGAGAAGGGCTCTTCCGATCGCAACTCTTTGCCGTTCACCTCCGGAGAGTCCGGATGTCGAGCGATCCAGCAGCGGCTGAATTCCCATCAGTCGGACGACATCGTCAAAACGAATCTGATCGGAAATGCCGGCTTTCACGGCGCGCTGCCGACCGTATTCGAGATTTCTTCGCACCGAAAGGTGTGGAAAGAGACTGGGTTCCTGGAAGACATACCCGATAGGGCGATCATAGGGTGCGCGAAACACGCCCTGATCGTTTTGCCAGACGTCCCCTCCTACAGTCAGCGCACCGGGCAAACGGTCGAGACCCGACACACAGCGAAGAATTGTCGTTTTGCCTGAACCCGACGGCCCAAAGATCGCTGTAATCCCTCGCATCGGGGCTTCGAAGGCCACGTCCACTTCAAATCCGCCTCGGGTGCCGCGAAATCGCGCTGTGATTACCGACTCACTTCTCGTCATCCTCGGGCTTGCCCCATACGCTTTTCCAGCGTGATCATCGCGAAAATCACGACGAAGGAAAATGCCAGCATCCCTCCCGCGAGAATGTGCGCCTGCGTCCATTGCAGGGATTCGACGTAATCGTAAATGGCGATGGAAAGAACCCTGGTCTCGCCGGGAATGTTGCCGCCAATCATAAGGACGACACCGAACTCCCCAACGGTATGAGCGAAACCCAGCACTGTCCCCGTGATGAAGCCGGGACGCGCCATGGGTATCGCAACGGTCAGGAAAGCGTCCCACGGTCGCGCGCGTAGCGTCGCAGCCACCTCCAGCGGGCGTGGTCCGATCGCTTCAAACGCATTGCGAATCGGCTGCACCACAAAGGGCAGGGAATAGAGAATGGAACCGATCACGAGACCTTCGAAAGTAAACGCCAGCGAGCGGATGCCGAACAACCGAGCGAGCAAGCCCCCTGGGCCGTTCGGTCCGAGTGCCAGGAGAAGGTAGAAGCCAAGGACTGTCGGAGGCAACACGAGCGGCAGAGCGACGACGGCGGCAACCGCCTCCTTCCAGCGAACCCGCGACTGGGAGAGCCACCACGCGACAGGAGTTGCCACGATCAACAGAAGAATCGTTGTGACCGAGGCGAGGATCAGTGTCAGCCGAATGGGGGGCCAAAGTTCTCCAGCTTCAAACATCGTAGTCACTCCAGGCGTTCTGACGAACGCGCATATCCATATTTCTCCATGACACGGAGAGCTTGCTCACCTCGGAGAAACGTCATGAAGGCTCTCGCGCCTTCGTGCCCGGCGCCCTTGTTTGTGAGAACAGCGTCCTGGTGGATGGGAGAATAAAGAGTCTCCGGGACAATCCAGATCGACGTGCGATTCCGGCCGACGACCTGGGATAACGCCACAAAACCCAATTCTGCCGATCCCGTTTCGACAAATTGGAATGTCTGAGCAATGTTGTTCCCTTGTACGATCCTCTTTTCGAGTTTCTCGTAAAGCCCGAGCGACTTCATCGCCTCGACTGCTGCGGCGCCATACGGAGCCGTCACGGGATTCGCGATGGAGAGTTTCTCGAACTTCGCCTGTCGAAGAACCATTTCGCCGTTGGAAACGTCAAGACTGGAGCTGTGGAGCGCAATTCTACCGGCTGCGTAGGTGAAGAGACTTTCCTTGACCGCCAGGCCTTCGCGCACGGCTTTGCTCGGAGTCTCCTGATCGGCAGCCAGGAACACTTCAAAGGGTGCATCCTGGGTGATTTGTGTAAAAAGTTGCCCCGTCGATCCAAAGCTCAGAAGAGTCTTATGCCCGGTCTCCTCTTGAAATCGTTCCGCGATCTCCTTTGCAGGTTCCGTGAAGTTTGCCGCTACCGCAATATGGACGGGTTGCGTGTCCGCGACACGACACGACGAAAGAAAAACCATGGTGCCGCAAAGAGTTGTGAGCAGGCAGTTGGCCCGGACGACGCGATATCTCAATGATGGTGGCACCTAAGCACGAATAACACCTGTTTGCGATGTGTCGTAACCGGCGAGCGTCTCCAGCTTTCTCCGGAGCGTCGCGCGCTGAAGCGCATCAAAGAGAGACGCAACGGCTGCCATCCGCAGTGTTTCACGGTGGAGGACAAAGTCATATTGCTCGCTGCGCAATGGAACGAAGCCGAGCCCGAATGTCTGCGCGGCAGACCGCGTGGCGATGCAACAGTCCGACTCACCTGCCAGGACCGCGTGCGCCGCGGAGAGGTGTCCAAAAGCGACGCGGTCGTATCCACGAACCGCCTTCGAAGAGACATCCGTGCTCTGCAACAGGCTGTCGAGCAGGGCGCGACTGCCCGATCCCGTTTCGCGATTCATCAGGGTTACGTTCTTACGCTGCAGATCCGCGATTCTTCGAATGCCTTTGGGATTTCCTGCGGCAACGACAAGGCCTTCCTCCCAGCGGGCGAACGTCACAACAGCCATATCCCGGTTTGGAAACTGGCGGCGGATATGCGGAAGGTTGAATTCCGTGCTGTCGGGATCCTGCAGGTGGCAGCCGGCGATGTGGACCTTGCCCTCCTTGAGCCAGTCCAGCGCCAGCTGGCTCGACGCCGGTGCGTGGACAATCTCAACGCCGCTCAGCCTCTCGACCATGCGGGCCAGCAGACTCGTCGCCGGGTCGCAGCCTGCAAGCACGATCTTGTTTCGCATCGTTTCTTCTTCAGAAAAGAGACACAGCCTGGCTTTGTTGGCGCGCCACGATGAACCTGTCACGACAGCATCGGCCTCGGGGAGGTGATAGGGCCGAGCGTCAACGGGAACACTCACCCATTTGGTGCCGACGCGGCAGACCCGGACAGACTGGCCATTGCCTGGAGCAGCTTGCCCGAGATAGTCGGCACTCACCGTAGGAGCTGCCTCTTCCTCCGCCTTTCCGAGAGAGAACAGCTCTTCGACAGCAACTTCGAGGTGGCGTGCAAGCTGCAGGGTTACTTCCGTGTTGGGGACGTAGCTGCCCGCTTCAATCGCATGAATGGTCTGGCGGGTAACGCCGACCTTTCGCGCAAGTTCGGATGCGCCCAGCCCCCGCTTTTTTCGGATCGTCGCCAAGTTGGTTTGTACGCGCGCCACTTCTCCCTCAGTGCACGGGTTCAATGCCCTGTGCGTGCGCGGCATCATGCCAGATAGCCCCGCGTGAATGTCTTACCCGCCTGTGTTACTGTATCGCGACGATGTCTTTTAAACACGACAAATCTATTCTCTTTCTGTCGATAGTGTTTGCCGTGGTTATGCCAGAGGTTTACGCGCAATCCACGAAGGTGGAACTCTCGGGAACTGTCCGCGATCCTGCGGAATTGCCCGTTCAGGGGGCGGAGGTTCGGCTGGTGCATACAGGAACGGACGTCGAACGGTCTGTGGCGACGGATGCCGACGGCCGGTATCACTTCATTGCGCTAACACCGGGCGAGTATGCGATCACGGTCCGCAGGGCGGGATTCTCGACGCTGCGCAGGGATGGTCTCATCTTGAGGATGGGAGACCAGGTCGTGCTCGATCTGTCGCTAACGATTGGCAACATTACAGATTCTGTTGATGTAGCGGCCTCTACGCCGCTGCTGCAATCCACCCGCGGGACCGTCAGCTTTGTTCTGGAACAGCAAAAGGTGGTAACCCTTCCTCTTGATGGTCGGAATTTTGTGCCGCTGATTGCGCTCTCGCCGGGCGTCATGCTTCCACCGGCATCAACACTACCGCGTATAAACGGCAGCCGGCCGCGCGTCAGCGAGTACATTTATGACGGCATAAGCGTGCTGCAACCCGAACCGGGGCAGGTGGCATATTTCCCCATTGTCGATGCCATCGATGAGTTTCGTGTGGAAACCAACAGCTACTCCGCCGAGTATGGGCGCTCCAACGGCGGGGTGATCATGATAAATCACAAGTCGGGTTCCAATGACTTTCACGGAACTATTTTCGAGTTTTTTCGCAACGAAGCCCTCAACGCACGGAATTTGTTTGCGACAACGGGGCCAAAACCTCATTTCCGACGCAACCAGTATGGGTTCGTGATTGGTGGTCCTATCCAGGAGAGCCGAACGTTTTTCTTCGCGGACTACCAGGGCACACGCCTGCAAACCGGCACTGTCCGGACCAGTACCGTTCCGACGACCCAACAGCGCAACGGCATTTTCAGTACACCGGTTTTCGATCCTGCAACCACGCGGCAAACGAGTTCGGGATACGCGCGAGATCGGTTTCTGAATGACACGATTCCGCAAGACCGCATCGACCCCGCAGCACGGGCGGTGGTCGACCGCTATCCGTTTCCCAACGTGTTTAGCTCAAGCGGGCAGGAAGCAACCGCAAACAATTACGTCCGGACGGGTAATGAGACAACGAATCAGCAGCAGTTCGGGATTCGCATTGACCACAATTCGGGGGCGAATCAGAAATTCTTCGGCCGGTATGCCTTTCTGCGGGATGACTCTCGTCCGATGACGCCGCTGCCAGACGGAAGCGGTGTTATTCCGTCCGGCGTGGTCGGGGATACATTGACGCGGGCTGACAGCGTCGGGCTTGAACACAGCTGGGGTATCTCAGCAACGCAGGTGAACCAGTTGCGGCTTGGCTTCACGCGCAGGGGCTTCAACCGCGCGACCCTCCAGACCGGGCTACCCGCATCCCAGGTGTCAGGGATTCCCAACATTCCGTCTTCCGCGTTTCCAGACGTCCTGCCTAATTACGACATCATTGGTTTTCAGCAGCTGGGTTCGCCCGCAAACGGAAACGCGGAATTTACGACTTCAGTTACTCAAATAGTCGAGAACTTTTCATCGCTTCGGGGACGCCACAGCATCAAGATGGGTGGGGATTTCCGCATCGAGCAGATGAGCAGCCTGCAGCCACCCAGTCCGACGGGATCGTTCCAGTTTTCCAGCCTCCTCACGAGTAGCCTGTCGTCGGGAGGCACCCCCGTCCCGGGGACAGGGAACAGCTTCGCCTCATTTCTGCTGGGAGAGGTTCAGAACTTTACGATCGATGTCCAACAGCGGGTTCTCAAGCCGCGCGCTCAAATTCTGGAGCTCTTCGTACAGGACGACTTCAAGGCCACGGACCGGTTGGCATTGAACCTTGGCGTTCGATATACGCTCAACATTCCCTCAACGGTCGTCAACGATCAGGCTGCAGTCTTCAATCTTCAGACGCAACAGCTCGATTTTCTCGGCCGGAATGGAAATCCGCGATCTGCGAGAAGTCTGGAAAAGCTCAATTTTGCTCCGCGAATCGGCATTGCCTGGCGCGTGGGGGACAGCTTTATCGTCAGGTCTGGTTACAGCATCACCTGGATCGAGCAGGCCGGAATCACGACGCCCTTCACGACGCCATTTTTCCCATTCATCCAAACCACAGGGCAGCGATCGCTGGATAACATCACCGCGGCGTTTGTCCTCTCGAATGGGCCGTCAGTGCAGGTGATGGATCCGACTCCGGACAGCGGACTCGGTCAGGGCGTCTTTGCCGTGGAACGGGATAAGAAGAGTGGCTACGCGCAACAATGGAACGTGTCATTCCAAAAGACGTTTGGCTCCCACTGGAGCGCCGAAATCGGATACCTCGGATCGAAGTTGACGGACCTCGGTGTGCCCGATGTCAACCTCAACCAGTTGACCGTGGGACAGCTTGCAATCGGTACTCCGCTGACGTCGCAGGTTGCGAATCCATTCTTCGGCCAGATCCCCCCGTCATCGTCGCTTGGAGCGCCGACGATTGCGCAACAGCAGTTGCTGCGCCCGTATCCGCGCTTTTCGACCGTAGCCTTTTACCGCAACAACGTGGGGCATTCGACGTACCACTCGTTGCAGACACGCCTGGAACGTCGCTTCTCCAGTGGCATCACCTTCACGGCGGCCTACACCTTTTCGAAGTTGATCGA
>DASTBJ010000144.1:0-5048 GCA_035712125.1 Terriglobia bacterium | reverse complement strand
CGCGTCTGCAGGCTCCAGGAGGTCCTGCATTCCATCTGTTCATCACTGTCGGCCGGGTTGCGACAACGTGCCGCCCTGGCCTGCGCTGTTGTGCACAGACCCCGAATCGTATTCCTGGATGAGCCGACCGCAGGAGTGGATCCCGCATCACGTCGTGCCTTCTGGGAGCTGATCTACGAACTGGCACAAGCGTCCGTGACGGTTTTCGTTTCGACGCATTACATGGACGAAGCGGAACATTGCGACTGGCTGGCGCTGATCGATGCCGGGAAAATTGTTGCTTCAGGCTCTCCTTCTGATCTGCGTCGCGAGCATTTTCACGCGCGGCTGCTGGAGATTGATGCGGAATCTACGTTCCGGTGGATGGATGCGCTCGAACAGACACCGGGAATAGAAGAAGTAGCCATGCACGGTAATAAGCTACACGTGACGGTGAAGGATCCTGAGGCTGCGAAAAAACAGATTCTAGCCGTTGGAGAAAAGCTGAAACTCGCGGTCACAAACGTCCGCGAGATTACTCCGTCGCTCGAAGATGTTTTTGTTTCCGTAATGACGCGGCAGCGCGTAGGATGAGGGCACCTTTTGCGGCCTCCTTTCGGAGGATCGCTTATGTCCCTCACCGAATCGTGTGTTGCCGCCGTCGTCATTTCGACAACTATGGCGGTCTCGTTGCCGTCACTCCATCGGGCCAGGCAGGCGTATATGTTGCGATCCGCAGCTTATGATGTCGCAGCGCGCATGCACTTCGCGCGCATCGCGGCAATCTCGGGGAATCGCAACTGCAGGGTTTCGGTTATTTCTCCGACTTTTTACGTCATCGAATGCGAAGGCGTAGCGTGGCAGCCTGTCGCGCAGATGACGACGCCACGCGGCATCACCGTGGAAGCGAACGCACGCCCTGAATTTCATTACCGGGGAAACGTAACGCCGACAGCAACGTTCACGCTCCGCAACGCTACAGGTGGGATCCGGCGGGTGATCGTCAACATTAACGGAAGAGTGAGGATCCAATGAGGTTCTCAGCACTCCGCGCAATCGCGCGGAAGGAGTTCATCCAGATTCGGCGGGACAAGGCGACGATCTACATGGTCGCGATCTTCCCGGTGATGATGCTGGTCCTCTACGGATTCGGGATTCGATACGATGTGACGTCGGTTCCGATGACAGTCCTGGATCAGGACCGCAGCCCGCAAGCCCGCCAGTATATCGACCGGTTTGTACACTCACCCTATTTCGTGGTGCGACGGTATGTGGATAACTACCGGGACCTTCAGCTGGACATCGACCGCGGAGAATCGCGGATCGGCCTTGTGGTGTCTGCGGATTTCGGTCGACGGCTGAGTTCGCGGCGTGAAGCCGTTGTCCAGGTGATCGTGGACGGGGCGGACAACAATACGGCAACGATTGCGATGAACTATGTCGCGCAAATAACGCAAGCCTACTCGTCATTTGTGATGATGCAACAAATGGAAGCTGTGCTGAGGCAGGCCAACCTGGCCGTGCCCGCCATCGAGGCTGAGCCTCGCGTGTGGTTCAACCCGAATCTGGAAAGCGTGCAGTTTGTAGTGCCCGGAATCATCGCCATCATCATGATGATGGTGGGCACAGTGCTCACGGCTGTCACGATCGTCAAGGAAAAGGAACAGGGGACGATCGAGCAGATCGTGTCATCGCCAATCGGGCGCTACGAATTGATGATCGGTAAGGTGTTGCCTTATGCCGTTCTCGCTTACGTGGACTTCCTCCTGATCGTCGGCGCAAGTTACTTCCTTTTCGGAATCCAGATCAAAGGGAGCCTGCTGCTCCTGCTCATTACGGCATTCATCTACCTGATCGGTGTGCTGGGCCTTGGAGTTCTGGTCTCGACTTCCACGCAGACGCAGATGGCGGCGATGCTGACGGCTATCCTCGCATCGATGCTGCCGTCGATTCTGTTGTCGGGATTCATCTTCCCGATCCGGCAGATGCCGCAGTTTCTGCAGGCGCTGACAGTGGTGGTACCGGCCCGGTACTTCATTGAAATACTGCGTGACATCTATTTAAAGGGGCTCGGGCTGGAGTATTTCTGGAAAGAAACTCTGTACATCCTGCTGTTCGGGATCGTGACGCTGGTTCTGGCGGCCTGGCGTTTTCAGAAGAGATTAGGCTGATGAAGCGAATCTTCGAAGTCGTTCGCAAGGAGTTTATCCAGATTCGACGGGACAAGGGCATTGTCCGTATGGTCGTCATTGCCCCACTGCTGCAGCTCCTCATCTATGGGTACGTCGTCGCGACCGAGATTCGAGCCCTTCCCATGGCGGTCCTCGACCAATCGGATTCTGCCGAAAGCCGGCGGTTAATCGACCGCTTCGTCTTCAGCGGTTATTTCGAGCTTCAGGAGCACGTGAACTCGTTGAACGAGGCCGAGCATCATTTGAATTCAGGGCGCTCGATGATCGTGCTTGTGATCCGGGACGACTTTGCGCGGGACGTGCGGCGCGGGGTGCCCGCGAAGGTGCAATTGCTGATCGATGGAACGAACTCGAACACGGCGACGATCGCCATGGGCTATGCGGCAGGAATCATCGCCGCGGCAAATCAGGAACAGATTCAGGCAAACATCCGGGAAAAGGGTATCCGGATGATTGAAGTCGGTATTCGCGAAGAGCCGCGGGTGTGGTTCAATCCGTCGCTTCGCCCGATCAACTACATGGTTCCAGGAATCATCTGTGTCCTCCTGATGGAATTGATGGTGCCGCTGACAGCCTTCAGCCTGGTGCGGGAGCGCGAACGGGGCACGATTGAGCAGCTCATGGTGACACCGCTGCGAGCAGGAGAGGTGCTGATCGGCAAAACGATTCCCTATATTTTCCTCGGCCTGGCCGACGCGGCCCTGATTCTGACGGCCGGTACATTCTGGTTTGGTGTTCCACCCCCGCAGAATCCGGTCGCTCTTTTGGTAACCACTTTGCTCTTTGTCGCCGTTGCGCTGGCGGTCGGAATTCTTGTGGCGACACTGGTAACGACGCAGCAGCAGGCGGCGCTGAGCGCACAGTTTGCGCTGGTTCCTAATATTCTGCTCTCCGGCTTCATGTTTCCGGTCGAATCCATGCCGGAAATGATGCAGTGGTTCACGACACTCCTGCCTATGCGGTACTTCCTGGTGATCGTCCGGGGAATCATGATGAAGGACCTCGGGCTCATGGATCTCTGGGATCAAATCGTCCCGTTAGCGGTTCTTGGCGCGGTGATATTTGCCATTAGTTGGTTGCGATTCCGAAGGGTTTTCGGCTAGAAAGGACTCTCTTTTATGACCGAACCCGAACAAGCGCCCGAACAGGTTATCGAAGCCAATCTCAACTTCTACTTCGCACTCGAAAGTCTCGATGTGGAGTTGATGGAGGACGTTTGGCTGATGGACGCGAATGCCTGCTGTATTCATCCGGGTGGTGAACGCCTTTCGGGCTGGGAAGCGATCCGTGAAACGTGGGAACGCATTTTTAAAAGCACGACATACATGCGCGTGGATATCACAGATGTCTCGGTCGAGGTTCACGGCAACGCCGCATGGGTCACGTGCCTCGAGAACATTGCAACGTCGGCCGGCGGCCAGACACACCGCGCTCGCGCCTACGCCACCAACATTTTTACGTACGAGGAAGATTCCGGCTGGATGCTAGTCGTCCACCACGCGTCATTGATTAACGAGTAGAAAGCCGCGCGTCACTTCTTTTCCCTGCCCCCTCCGAAAAAAAGAATCGCCCAGAGCACGGCGATAGCCGCCGTGACCAGGAGGACCGTGCCGACAACTTCCATAATGCGAGCATTCTATATGAAGCGTCCGGCATGTTCGGCAGGCTTCGATTGACCGTCCCGGGGACATCCGGTAGTCTTAGAAGGTTTTCGTCGGGCCTGTGGCGCAGTTGGGAGCGCGCCTGACTGGCAGTCAGGAGGTCAGGGGTTCGAACCCCCTCAGGTCCATAGACTTGCGTATACGAGTGCGGTTAGGGCAATGCCCGGGCAAGGGATGACCACGTTCTAGCACCACATACGGTTCCCGGTGGGGTGACCAGTACAACCGTTGGCTCAATCGTCGTACTTGAGATGCTCACCCCATTTGTAAAGCCAAGACTGGTGTTCGGCAAGCCCATCGATGCCGGGAAATAAGGACGCCTTGTGGATGCCGCAAGCATTCAAGTTTAACTTCAATGTGAGTGGACTCTTTGTGATCGTTAACCGAACCATGTGCATCGGAACAAAGGGTTTGTCGGGGTTCTTATGTACCGTGAACAGACCACTCTGTGCGGGTATTCGCGGGCTAATGTGCGGAGGATAGTAGAGCACTACAGCAGGGAGATCATCGATCTTGTCGTGCTTGTTGTCCGGTGCGGTAGGAATGTCTTTAACGCAGTAGATTGTCGGTGGAAGTTCGCGGTCTTTTACTCCCGCCGCTGACTCCATTGCCTCCTTGCCATGCCCGTCGCGCTTTCTGGCGTCCTCTACAGCAAAGTATGTGGCAACCAAAAGGCTTTCACTCCAGTCGAGTAGTCTCGTAAACATCCCGTGGTGTTGGGCGAGTGCCAGCCATTCGAGACATGTCGCAGGCACATGTCTTACATAGGGCCCAGCGGATCTTATGAAATGTCGAATGAGCGTCTTTTCGGCTCCGTGGTCATAACCAAGGCTAATGCCCGTCCGACCCTTTCGGGACTCTGGCCTACCGATTCTCGGAATGAGCTTGTACGAACCGTCGCGTACTCCCCGAAATATCCATTTCCCATCTTTACGAAACAACTGAACAAGGCGGGTTAAGTCCTCAAATGAGTCGATTGGTATATGTTCCCGTCCACCGAGTCCCGCCATGTCTCTCTCCCCAATCTGTAAGGGCGATTCGCGCCGCGCCCGGTCTTCGCACCGCTGGATTGTCCCGTTGTGCTCGCAGCACAAAATTGATTCTCATCGGGGCAACGGCCAAAAGAGGTCTCGTTAAAGCGTCAATTACGGCGGCCAAATCTGGCAATCCGGGACAAAGACGCTGACGTGGCACTCATGGCACGCGCCAGCTTAGG
>DASTBJ010000143.1:0-5614 GCA_035712125.1 Terriglobia bacterium | reverse complement strand
ACCCTCTCAGATCTTGATTTTGATGATGCGGTTGATGACGAGATAACCGATCACCTGGAGAACGACAGCTACGGCCAGGCCCAGGTGTCCGCGACGGTCCTCGAGCATGGGGGCCAGATATTCCGGTTGAAAGATCTGAAGGCCGAGAAAGGCGCAGATCGGAATGGCTGTGAGGAAGTACATCGACAGGCGTCCTTCAGCCGTATAAATACGGATCTGCCGGCGCAGTTTGAATCGTTCCCTCACGATATGCGACATGGTGTCCAGAATCTCACCGAGGTTTCCGCCCGATTCGCGTTGAATCTGCAGGGACGATACGAAGATCCGGATGTCGGGAGATGGCATGCGCACGGCCAGGTTGCCCAGGGCGTCCTTGAGCGGCAGCCCGAGGCTCTGCTGCTGAAAGGCAATCCTGAATTCATGGCCAACCGGATCCGGTAGTTCTTTGCCAATCAGTTCGAATCCCGTGGTGAATGCGTGTCCGGCGCGAACCGCGCGGCCGAGCAGATCCATGGCTTCGGGGAATTGCTCCTCGAATTTGTCGAATCGCTGCTGCCGCATAATGCTGGCAACAATGAAGGGGATTGCCGCACCAAGCGCCATTCCCGCAGCCATCAGATAAGCGGGAAGGCTGAGAACCAGGGTAATAACGAGTCCGAGCACGGATAGACCGAGGGAGATGAGAATGAACTTTCCCACCTGCATCTGAATGGCAGCCTGCTCCAGAAACAGCCGAAGGTTTCGGATCCCCGGTGCCGTAGCCAGAAGGTTGTTCAGGAACGGCATGTCGCTCAGCAATTCCTTGCGCAACACGTCCGGCAGATCGTCGCCGCGGGAGGCAACCTCCTGTAAAGCCGAAAGTCGCGTCATCATCTTGCGGCGTGCCAGAGGCGTTTCGACGAAGAAGAAAAAGAAACTCGTGGCAAGCGCGAACGTCACCAGGAAGGCAAGAACGACGAGAATGGGCAGCATGGATCAGCGTCCTCCCCGGACTTCTTTGAAAAACATGTCGGGATCGAAGCGAATACCGTAGGATTCCAGCTTCTCCGTGAATTTCGGCCGGATGCCGATCGGACGAAACGCACCGCGCACGCGGTTCTTCTCGTCGTAGCCCTGCCGCTCGAACACAAACAGGTCCTGGGTTGTAATGACGGGCCCTTCCATGCCGGTCACTTCGGAAATATTGGTTACTCGTCGGGATCCATCCGGCAGCCGGGTGACCTGAACGATCAGGTTGATCGCCGAAGCAATCTGCTGGCGAACGGCTCGGTCCGGGAGATTGAGCTCTGCCATGGCGATCATGGTCTCCAGGCGGGACAGAGCGTCGCGCGGGGTATTTGCGTGAATTGTCGTGAGCGAGCCTTCATGGCCAGTATTCATCGCCTGAAGCATGTCGACCGCTTCTTCGCCACGGACTTCACCAACGATGATCCGGTCCGGCCTCATACGCAGGGCGTTGATGACCAGGTGCCGTTGCTTGATGGCACCTTTGCCTTCGATATTCGGCGGCCGCGTTTCAAGACGAACAACGTGCTGCTGCTTCAACCGCAACTCCGCAGCGTCCTCGATGGTCACGATGCGCTCACTATCGGGAATGAACGAAGAAAGAATGTTCAGTAGCGTGGTTTTGCCGGCGCCGGTTCCGCCGGAAACCATGATGTTCAACTTTCCTTTCACACAATCCGCCAGCAGGTCGATCATCCCCTTGGTCAGCGTTCCGTTTTCCTGATACGCCTGAACACTCAGCTTGTGACCTCCGAAGCGCCGGATAGAGAGGCTCGGGCCATCCAGTGCGAGAGGTGGAATGACAGCGTTCACGCGCGATCCGTCGGGCAGTCTGGCATCGACCATGGGTGAGGATTCGTCCACCCGCCGGCCAACCCGCGACACGATGCGGTCGATAATACGCATGAGGTGCTGCGTGTCGTTAAAGAAGAGGTCCGTTCGTTCGAGAACGCCACCTTTCTCAACATAGATTTTGTCCGGCCCGTTTACCAGGATGTCGGATACGGCGGCGTCAGCGAGTAACGGCTCAATCGGGCCCAGCCCAAAAAGTTCGTCGACAATCTCGTTAACCATGCGCTCGCGCTCGGAAAGAGCAAGAGGCGTCCGATCTCTGTGAAGAAGTTCGCGAATCGCTTCACCAACGCGACTCCGAGCCACTTTCTCCTGGAGCTTGTTAAGACTCTCGAGGTCGATTTCCTGGAGGATTTGGGAGTGAACCTTCGATTTCATCTCCCGATAGTCGGTAAATGTTAGGGGTACTTCAGGCATTCGTGCCTCCCATGGACGGTTTCAACAGCATTCCGAACAATCCGCGGCGTGCTTCAACTCCGGGCAGACCGGCGACGTCAGCGGCTAGAGAAATAAGAGCTTTGCCAAGAGCCTTGGTATTGCCGGGTTCAAGCAGCGTTCCGGAATTTATCGCCTTGATGCAGGCGACATATTCGTTGGGAAGCTTGCAGTACAGCGGCATGCGCAAGAGACGCTCGATGTCGGCGTCGGGAATCTCGTCAGAGCGGGTCGAACGATTCAGGACGATGCGAACTTTTTCCGCGGCGTGCAGAGCGGTTAGATAACTGAGCAGCCGTTCTGTTCTCCAGATCGAAGGCAATTCGGGCGTCAGCACGACCATGATGGTGGAGGTATGCCGAGTGACGATTTTCACCTGTTCTTCATCAAGGTTTGTGGGCAGATCCACAATCGTGTGATCGAAAGTCGTCTGTGAAACCTCGAGGAGGTGCGACAACTTGTCGGATGAAAGCGACGCATCCGCCGAGTGCTCGCGAAATCCGGGAAGAATTTGAAATCCATTGCTCGACTGCATATAGCTCTCGAGCAGTACCGAATCCAGCCTGGGACCGGCAGCCAGCGCATCCGTAACCGTGAAGTTCGGCTTCACGTTGAGGTAGGCGGCGGCATCCCCCAGCGGACGATCCAGATCAACCAGCGCCGTTCGTTGTCCGGAGCGGGACGCAATGATCCCTGCCATGTTGACAGCGACGGTCGTCGCGCCGGATCCGTGTTTCGCCGACATGATGCAATACACTTTCCCGCGCTTTGCCCGGGTTTGCGTGTGGCGGTGCGTGCGGACCTTTTCTGCGATGTAGCGATTGAACGCCTGCAGCACGGAATCCTGAACGAGCGGGCTCGGAAGGAATTCCCGCACACCTGCCCTCATCAGCTCGATGATGAGCTGGGGGTCCGTTGCCACAGAGGTCACGAGAAGACGTGCGTTCGGGAGTGCCGTATGAATGACCTGCAGCGTCTGCAGTGCTGCTGCAGATTCGCCAATGTCGATCACGATGATTTCCGGATCCGTGTCCACCAACTGCCTCGTCGACCAGTCGGTAGTCGAAGTGCAGAAATCGGTGATCTCCACGGCCACGGTAGCCACGCCCGTTTGCATGATCTGATCCCGCAGCTCGTTGGCGCGTTCTTTCTGAATTGCTATCGTCGCAACTGAGATCTTCTTCAAGGAACTCCCCCCGCTACATTAAGGCACGCGGACCAGCCGCAGTGGAAATGAAAGTACCGTACCGCCCTCTTCACCTTCGCCTTCGCCGCCGCCGGTGTTCCCGCAGGCCGAGACATTAAGTAGCCGTGCCAACACGTCATCGCCATCGATGCCTTCCAGAAAGAATATGGCGAAGCCGATGACGGTCAGTTCGACCATTGTGCCCTGAGGGAAATCCGGCTCACCCCCCACGCAGAATTCAGCGAGAGCGCAGGTATTCCAAATCGGCGCAACGACCACATTGTCTGCGATGTCAAAGACTTTGCCGTCAGAAACGCGTCGGAAGAGACCCGCATTCGGACCGTCCTCGATCCATTCGAATCGCGAAGGGTTACCGATGAGATCGCGAATTCCCAATCTCGTCGGGCCGACTCTGTTGCCTGTGAGCACAGAGTACGAATCGCTGCAACGCACCAGTGCGTTGGTGCATGTCGAAATATTGTTTCTGTAGTCGTCTCCCTGCAGATCGTTGGGAATGTCCAGCGCGTAGAACTGCCCCGGTGCTATCGCATCCTGGGGGTTCTGTGGTTTCAGGCGAAATTGTCGTCCGATCTGGGCCTCGCCGAATGGCGTTACCACTGGCGGGTCTGCCGTCAGGTCCACCAGGAGCTGGGACGGATTGCAAACGGCATCGCAGACCGGACCCGTCGCGAAAATAGTGTTCGGGACAAACCATGGCCGGACGCAGCTCGACCCGGTGGAATTTGCCGCTGCCTCAGCCGTTGCAGTGACTGCGATATTGGCCGTGTTGCCCCAGATAGCCCGGGCAAAGTAGGTTGGTTGCGCTGACCTGACGGCCACGGTTACCCGCCGATTGTTAACATCTGGAGTGACTGTAACGTCCGCAATGTCGATGGGTTGTCCCATCACCGTGTTGTTCAGGGCAACTTCGAGCGCGTTCCCTATTGCCGTCGCGGCTTTATCTGTCGCGCGCGGCTGGCTGATATAGGAAAACGCACCCGCCAGAGCGGCCGCATCGGCAATTTCCTGCGCCGAGGTTCTTGCGCTGTACAATGCGCCCGTATCGACACCCAGGGCAACGAAGCCCACAAGAGCGATCAGGAGCAACGCAACAACCACCAGAACAAATCCTTGTTCTTTGTCAGCAGCTTTTCTCATAAAAGGCCCACCTTCTTACTTTGCTTTCGGATCGGTAACTTCTCCTGTTTTTCCGTCGAACTTGTCCTTATCCAGAAACGGTTTCGGGAATTCCGGAATCGGCGGCGTTTGTCCCGGCTCCATTGCCTCGACCACACGAGGCGTCACCATCACCAACAGTTCCGTGTTGGTCTTGTTCAGAGCGCGGCTCTTGAACAGCTGCCCGAGGATTGGAATGTCAGCAAGTACCGGTACCTTCGATGCCACCTCTGTCGTGCGGTTATCCATCAGTCCCGCAATCGCGAAACTCTGGCCATCTTTCAGGTCAACTTCCGTGGTTGCTTTACGGCTCGTCAACGCGGGAACCAGGAAACCGGACACCGTCAGGCCGTTCGCGAAATCCAGGGCACTGACTTCCGGTGAAACTTTCAAACGAATCGTTCCGTTCGGCATGACCCGGGGTGTGAAGTCCAATCGGATCCCAAATTCCTTGAATTGAACCGTCACCGCGTTTGTTGCTCCAGCCTGGACCACTGGGTAAGGGAACTCGCCACCGGCCAGAAAACTCGATTGCGTACCGTTGACCGCCATCACGTTGGGTTCAGCCAGGATCTGCAGCACGTTCTGCTGCTGCAGAGCGCGAATCGTCGTTCCCAGGTTGAGGTCCGGCCGGAACAGGAAGATGTTCAACACATCGGAGAAGCCGAATGAAGCCGGTGTATTGGCGTTGGTCCGACCGATACCGCCACCAACGACGTTGGTTCCTGTCGCACCGCCTCCGCCGGTTCCGGGAATGGCGCCGAGGTTTGCAGCCGACGAATCAAACTGGTGGGTTCCAATGATGCCCAGCGTGTTGCCGGCGCCGGTGCTGAAGATCGTGACGCCGAATTGCGAAAGCATTGTGCGGTCAATTTCGGCAAACTTTACCGCAAGCTGGATGACCTGACGGCCTTCTGTTGTCGTTATAAGGTTCACAACCGCGGGACTGAGCGTTGCGGC
>DASTBJ010000142.1:0-4948 GCA_035712125.1 Terriglobia bacterium | reverse complement strand
GATTCCACTGGCGTTAACGTCCTTCATCTACGGCTCGGCGTTCGGACTGCTTCCGATCGGCTATGTCGTATTCGCTGCAATATTCCTGTACCAAATCTCTTTGGACTCCGGACAGTTCGAGATCATGAAAGCCTCGATCGCGAACCTGACGGCGGATCGCAGACTGCAAGCCGTTATCATCGCTTTTTCCTTCGGTGCCCTCGTTGAAGGTGCCGCCGGCTTCGGCACTCCCGTCGCCGTGTCCGCTGCCTTGATGGTCGGATTGGGGTTCAAGCCCTTCTACGCCGCCGCGCTCTGTCTGATTGCCAACACGGCGCCAGTAGCCTTTGGTTCCGTCGGAACTCCTCTCTTGATGCTGGAAACCGTCACCGGAATTCCGCTGGCGGATCTCAGCGCGATGAACGGGCGTATTCTTCCGATCACTGCGGTGCTGATTCCCGCCTGGCTCGTGTGGGCTATGGTCGGCTGGAGAAAGACGAAGGAAGTGCTTCCGGCCCTTCTCGTCAGCGGCGTGTCGTTCGCGATAACGCAGTTCCTTTGGAGCAATTATATCGATGGCCGATTGGTGGACATCGTAGGCGGCGCGGTTTCTCTGATATGCACCGCATTGTTCATGAAGGTTTGGAAACCGGCCAGCGTCTACCTCTTCGAAGAGGACAAGGGCATGGCCTTCAAGCAAACACACCACTCCTGGGGCCGGGTTACTTACGGGTGGTTGCCGTTCCTGATCCTCGGAGCCTTCGTTCTTATGTGGGGATGGCCCTCAGTAAAGGCGAAGCTGGACACGCTGGCCCTCGGGCCGGTTCAGAGCCGTTACCTGATTGACGTTCCGCTGCTGGACAGAACCATACAACGAGTTCCGCCCATCGTGCCTGAACCCGCGGTCGAACGCGCGCAGTACAACTTCAACTGGTTGTCCGCGACGGGTTCCGGCGTAATGATTGCAGCGGCTCTGACGGCGCTCACTGCCGGCCTTTCCTTTCGCCAGTTTCTGTTGAGCTTTCAGAAAACGTGCCGCAGGATGGTCGTCCCTCTGCTGGCGATTACGCCAATGCTGGGCCTCGCTTACACGACACGATATTCCGGCGTCGACGCAATACTGGGCCTGGCTTTCACGAAATCCGGTCCGTTCTTCTATCCGTTCTTTGCGCCGTGGCTGGGGTGGCTCGGCGTGGCGCTGACGGGAAGCGACACGTCATCCAATGCACTCTTCGGAAGCCTGCAACGCATCACTGCGGAGCAGTTGAAACTGGATCCGGTGCTGATCACCTCGGCCAACTCCGCCGGCGGCGTCATGGGAAAGATGGTCGATGCGCAGAGCATCGTCGTGGCAGCGACAGCAACAAATCAGGTGGGTACAGAAGGCCAGATCTTCCGATTCGTGATGTGGCACAGCATCGCGCTGGCGACGATCACGGCAATCATCGTTATGCTCTACGCGCACGTCTTCCCGCAATACGTGCCGCATGACGTTAAGTTCATCGAGTTTCTGTTCTAGCTAAAACTCCCGCTTCAGGCGGGGGACAGAGAAATCGGGTCAGGGAAAGAGGTGCCTGACCCCGACTTCTCTGTCACCCGGCGATACCAAGGGCGCCAGCCCCTGGTTAGTTTGCCTTGTATGGAATGGCCTGCACATCCACGGCGGGGCGCCCACCCTCACTTACACGCACGGTAACGCCGTTGTTCTCGTAGTTGCGCAAAAAATCCGGATCCGTCCACGCGTTGCTGTCTACCACTTCCCAGGCGAATACTTTGTAATCGCCGGGTACGACATTTTCGATACGAATTCTGCCTGTTGCATCGCTGGTCGCCTGGCGAAAGAGGTCGTAGCGCTTCCGTCTCGCGGAATCGGGGACAAGCACAACGGTCACTCCGGATAGCGGCAGTTGCCGACCGTCAACAACCGCGGCTTCAACCGCACCGGGAGAATTCCCCAACAGGATCTCCAACACCCCGCGGGGTTCACCGTCAAGACGCAGGCCTCCGGCGTTGAGCACGTCAACACCGCCGATGAGTGCAGCTTTAACATACGTATTGCGCGGCAGCGCACCCACTGAAAGCCGATAATCCCCGGGAGGAACACCCGTGATTGAAAACGTCCCGTCGGCCTCTGTACTGACCGCAGGGACTGCGAGCGGAGGAATCATCGGATCCGACTGAAGCTGAACACGCACACCGCTAGTGGCGGCATCACTTGACGCTCGTCCTTCCAGAGTTACCTTGCCGTTCACGTTGAAACCGTTTTCCAGCAGAAGCGTGACGCCCTCCACATCGGCGTTGACGACATCGACCTGCGCGCGCGCGGCCATGACCGGCGCGCCTGGGACTCTTCCACCGCGGCCCACAGCGACATTTGCTGCAGTCAGACCCGCAGCGTTCCCCAGCGGCGTCCCGACGATCATGGCGCCGGGGCCGGCCGCATTAATGGTCGCCACGAGCTCATAGCCGCCTGGTGCGATATTCCGAAATTCGAAAGTACCCATATCGCTCACCGGCACATTGCGCACTGTGAGGGTGCCGCTCAAATTGCCACGCTGAAAGATCGAGACCTGAGCGCCCACGGCAGGGCGGCCCCCACTGATGACCTGACCACGAATGCGAACCGGTCGAGCTTCAACGAGTGTAAAGTTGATCCCACCGATGACTCCGCCTGACCGCAGTTCTATCGGGGCTGCCGCGGCCACGTCGGTGGTGCCGGGATAGTACACAGGCACCGTGAGATTCGAGTCATCAACCACGGCCCCCGGAGGAGGTGGCGGTGGTGGAGGTGGTGGCGGTACAGGTGGAACTCCGAAAGCGATATCCGGAGGAGGCGGCGCACCCGTAACGGTAATTCGAGTCGTTCCGGCAACACCGAGTTGCGCACCGAAGGCGCCGGGAAGACCGGGGCCTCCTCCACGCATTGCCTGAACAAAAACCGTTCCACCCGGATCGACGGCGAGTGTGTCCGCTGCCTGGGCGCTAATGACGTATTGGCCGGGCGACATCCAGAACAAGCGGTATTCTCCCAGGTCGTTGGTCCGAATGGACTGGATTGGTGTGAGCGAGCGACGTCCTTCCTGATACGTGTATCTCAACGCCTGGATGTTTGCGTTGCCAACCGGCTCACCGTAGCGATTCAGGACACGACCGGAGATAACACCGGTCAGCGTCATCTCGATCCTTGCATCCTTCATCTGCTGCTGCGCCACGAGTGTGATTTGCACACCTGAAGCGCCCGGCCCCCGCTGTCCAAATTCCGCGGGAACATATCCGTCCCGTGTTGCGGTAAGGCGGTACTGACCCGGCACGAGACTACGGAATGCGAACTTGCCGCCGTCGTCGGCGGTGATCGCTTGTGAATTCGGGCTACCCTGCTGGCTCAGTGTGACCTTGGCGCGAGGAACAGCCTCAGTCGTCCCAAGCTTCAGAACCGTGCCTTCAATCGACGCGGTCGGTTGTGGCTGGGGACTCTGCTGCAGGAGCAGGATTAAGAGAGCGAATAGTATCTGCTTCATTCAATAGTCTCCTCGCTTGAACGGTGATTCTCTGAATTACTCCGTCGTCGGTCTGATCCACTTCGATCTGGGTATGCTCACCCAGCGCTTCCCGGAACCGCTGTATGTCCTCGGCAGTCGCCCTGTCGCCAGGCCGAATGACTCGGATGCCCTGAACCGCGAAGACCGGAAAAGGTCCCGCACCTCCGACTCGCAACGGAGGCGGTGGAGGTGGAGGAGGCGGCGGAAACAGCCCCTCTTCCGTGAATGGCTGGCCATCGGCATGTTCAGCCCGGACGAAATAGAAAGTGTTTTCAGGAATGCCTGCCGGTGGCTCTACTGCGATGGTGAACGTCTCTGGCCTCTCGAGACTTCCTCCAATCGCGCCAATCGGCGGCGTCGATACGTGGAGGATCACGTCGTCCATTGGCGCGGGCGCGGCCAGGACAAGATGGGATTCACCGACCAGCGGAAACCATAGGAATGCGCCATACAAAACCAGCGCAAGCAACATGGCGATGGAGCTATAGGACACGCACAGGGTCAGTAGGGAACGTCGTTGTCCGGACAACAGCAAGCGCATCCGCCGAACCAGATGACCTTCGGTAAAAAATGGCGCAGCCGGCAGCGCCCATCGCCGCCTCGACACGACAGCCATCGATAGCAAGGCCTCAATATACGGCTCACGAGCCGTCAGCTTGACAACCTCAGCATCCACCAGCTGCTCGCGCGCAAGCTTCGCCTGCGCAATCAGCCACCACACACCAGGATTGAACCAGAGGAGGGCGCCGACAATCTCTTCGAGAATCGTCGCGAGCCAGTCTTCGCGTCGTACGTGTAGCAGTTCGTGGCACGCGATGCTTCGCTGCGAGTCGGCATCAAGCGACCGGAACGACTCCGGCAGCAAGACGACCGGGTCGATATGCCCGAGCGTCGCGGGCCCGGCAACATCTGGAGACAGGCAGAAACGCGCATCCGCGCCGGTCAGCCGTCTCGCCTCTCGAATGGAATCCGGCAACGGCTTCAAAGGACTCGCATTCCTTCGATACCGCCGCAGCTGGTACAACCCGACGACAAGCCAGCCGAGTTTCGCTGAGATTCCGACGATCAGCACCGCTAACGCTATCGTCTCCCACGAAACAAACGATGCTTCGGAGGTTGAGTTGGAAGACAGGCCTGTCACGATTGCAATGGACTGCTGCCACGGCTGGATTAGAGGAAGCGCGAAACAGACAAACAACACCGCGTGGTAATACGCCAATTGCGATCTTGGATGCCGGATCCGAAACACCAACGGTAGAAGAGCGCCGATTGTTGCAAGCAAGAGGCTCTGAATCCACCACGGAGTCAGATTCGTCAGAAAGAGTTGTGAAATCATTTCCTGCCTCGCCTGGTTTTGAGGAGCTCGCTGATTTCGTCAAGATGCTCCTGGCGGATTTCCTGACTTTCGGCGAGATGGACCAGAAGAGGCT
>DASTBJ010000141.1:0-2446 GCA_035712125.1 Terriglobia bacterium | reverse complement strand
AATGCTGCGCAGGTTATTACTCTACAGATTGTTTGATTCATAGGATCCTCCAAAGATGTCTGTGTCGGGAGTTAAGAACGTTCGTGATCAGTGATTGGCCGGCTACGGTAAGCCAGGCACGACCGGGACGGCCGTTCATCGGCCGTCTCGGCTTATCTGGGGCGCGGCGTCCCATCAGTTGGGCACAGCGAAGACGAACAACTTCGGGCTGTTGTTAGCTGGCGGCGGCGGCGTTGCTGGAACCGCTGCCGGCGGGTCTGCGTTACCACGCTGGGCTGCAGCGGCTGTCGGTTCCTGAGGTGCGGGCGGCGCTCCCCGGGCGCCTCGGCCTCCGCCGCCGGTTCCGGCCATGACGGCAATGTACTGCTTGCCTTCAAGCATGAAGGTCATTGGCGGGCCAGTGCCGCCGGTGAGCGGCAGCGCGATGTCGAGCAGCGGTTCGCCCTTGTCTGCGGTAAAGGCCTTCAAGCGGCCGTTCTGCATCGTCTGAATCACCACATTCGAAGCCAGCGAGAGCGTCCCCCCGCCGGACTGTCCGCCTCCCGGCGCAAACCATCGTTCCTTTTGCGTGGCGGGATCCCAGGCACTCAGGATGCCGCCTCGGACAGCGCTGCCGTCAGGGTTCGTGCGCGTGGGCCCGTGACGAGGAGGGGCCGCCATCGGAATGCCGCCCCGGGCGCCTGCCTGATTAAGTCCGAAGTTCTGTCTTCCAGGCGTGGGTGTGTAGTTTTCGGCGGCCACAAAGTTGAAGGAGTTTTCGACGGCGATCGGCACATAGATCAGACCGGTGCCTGGATTGAAGGACATCTGCGACGTGTTGTGCATCTGCACGGGATACACCGTCGTCCCCTTCGTCGAAGAATACAACGCGTCGGGATGGATGTTGGGCCGGCCCGTTTTCGGATCGATGCCCGTAGCCCAACTCACCTGCGACATCTCGGCCGCCGAAATGAACTCGCCGTTTGTACGGTCGATCACGTAGAAGTAACCGTTCTTATTCGCCTGAGTGATGACCTTACGCGTGCGTCCGTTGATGGAGATATCTGCCAGCAACAGGTGCTGAATCGCGTCATAGTCCCATTCGTCACCGGGTGTGCACTGGTAGTGCCATTTCAACTGGCCCGTGTCTGCGTCGACAGCCACGATAGAAGCGATGTAGAGATTGTCGAGATGCCGCGTGTCCCCGCCGTTACGCACATCGGAAGACCATGTTGCCCCGTTGCCCGTTCCGAAATACAAAAGGTTTTCCTCGGGATCGTACGCCATGCCATCCCACATCGATCCGCCGCCGCCCTGTTCCCACCATCGTCCGGCCCACGTCTTTGCAGCCGCCTCCATGGCTTTATTCTCGAATCCTTTCGAGGGATCGCCAGGCGTCACGTAGAACTTCCAAACCTCTTTACCGGTGTTCACATCGAATGCAGAAACGTACCCGCGAAACGGCGGGAATTCGGCGCCGGCGTTGCCGATAAACACCTTTCCCTTTGCGACGCGTGGTGCCATCGTGATGGAGTACGAGGAGACTTCGCCTTCTTTAGGCTCGGGAATCGCCCACGAGGACCACAGGAGTTTTCCGGTAGCGGCGTCGAGGGCCTGCATGCGTCCGTCGATTACGGGAACGAGCACCTTGCCGTCGTAGAGCGCGATACCTCGGCTATTAACACCGCAACAGAGCCGCGATCTTCCGCCTTGCGTCATCGTACGATCCGCTTGCGGGTCATAACGCCAGAGTTCTTTTCCGGTCCTGGCGTCGACGGCTGCAACGATGCTCCAGTTTGTCACCGTATACAGAATGCCGTTCGAAAATAGAGGCGTGGCGGTCTGGTTGCCTCCGCCCGGACCAAGTTCGTAGGACCATGCGACTGCTAGCTTGCCGACGTTGCCGGGATTGATTTGAGTCATCGTGCTGTACCGCTGCTCACCCCAATTCATCCCGGTGCCCAACCATTCCGTTCCTTTGCCGGCCTCCCGTAGTGTTCTGTCGTCGATTCTTCTGGTTTGCTGCTGCAACGCTGCGGTGGTCCACGTCAGAAGAATGACGCCGGAGACTCCGAGAAAAAACCATTTCATTCGTTGTGCCGTCATTGTGCTCCTTCGCCTGCGACAAAGATCAATCAGTTACCGACGTAAGCCTAAACGAAACGGGCCTCTTTCCCAAGTAGTCGAATGCGGCTCTAATGAAAACCCCCAATAAGGTTCTAAGCTATGTTATAAACGTAACAACTTTCCGCGGAGGGTGTCATGAGCCGAAAACTTGCCATGATGTTTGGAGCGCTTCTGCTGGTTGGACTGGGATGGGTCGCCGGAGCTCAGACCGCTTCCCCGGATTTCGAAGTGAGAGTGGATGCTCCGGGCGGTGAAACAACCATCGAATGCGTACGCGGGTGCGAACTGGTGTGGGTGGAACGTGGAGTTCCGGCGACGGCAAGTCGTATGAGCACTTTTA
>DASTBJ010000140.1:0-4573 GCA_035712125.1 Terriglobia bacterium | reverse complement strand
GCATGGGATTGTGGACATTGTTTCGGCTGGTCCAGATTGCTTCATCGCCCCAGTAGACGGAGGGCTGCGGCACATTCGCCGACGTTCTTGGAGTATTCGGATCGCGTACCGTCAGCGGCACTTTGCTGGCGATATTTTTGATCGGATCCAGAACGGGCACATAGTCCGCGCTGAGCTCCAGAGCACCGTAGAGCGCGCCATTCGCATTCACGGTTGGGTTGCGACGATCTGTTGATACCACATCATGCAGGTAGGCTTTCGGATCGGCCCAATCCCACTGCGTGATCACCACGTTGCGTTCTATACCCTGCGGTCGCTGCGGAGCCGGTGGCACTTCGCCTTTGGCGATTCTGTCCGTCCAGTCGGCGAGGACTTTTAGCGCGCGTTCCCGTCCGAGCGCGTTCAGCCCTTGATCCATGTTGCCGCCTGCCTGTCCGGACTTGATCCGTCGATCCCATGCGGCGACCGATGATGGGAAGGGGCCAAGATCTTCAGGGATCTCCCGCGTCGCCTGATTTCCCAGCTGGTGACACGCCGTGCATCCGCCGGACTTCAACTGGCGCAGCCATGCGGCTTGACTTGTCATATTCGGTGAGATGCCATTGCCCTGAGGTCCGGTGCCGGGAAATTCACTCTTGTCGGGCGCGCGGAGCAACGACCACCAGTACCCGGCCGGATAGTATTTGGCGGCCTCACGGGGAGTGTTCGCGAGAGACGCAGTCAGGTTAAGGTTTCTTCCCGGTGTTGATTGAACCTTCGCCGAGTCAATGAGCCCATAGCCGCGGACCCATAGGCTATACGTCGCGGTAGGAAGGTCTGGAATAAGGTAGCGCCCGCGGTCGTCTGTGACGACCGTCTTGCTGAATTTTGTCGGCAGTCCCGTAGTTTCGGCGATCACCCACACGCCGGCTTCAGGACCTTTCGAACTGGATACGATACCGCCAATATCGTTGTTATCGATCGGGACTGCTGCAGCCTGGGTATTCTGCTGCGCGCTCATCCGGCTCATCACGCCAGGAAAAACCGCCAGAAGCAGGGCAGCACCGATCAAAAAACCCCAGTACAAGAGTTTAGTAGTCCTCATGTCGTCCTCCCTTTTTGTTTGGATTCGGCTTGCGGCGCATCATATCGAACAAAGCGGGATCTGTCCCGTGAATCCGCGTTATACCGTTTTGGGTCCCACAATCGTCGGCAATTCTCCGGTTTTCTTCCTATAGTCTTGCTCCGGCCCGCCGATAAGAACAGGGAGAGAAGCCTGTCCGTTCGAAGGCTCGCTCCGGATCTCATTGAAGCCTGTCCGGAGATGAGAGAAAGACCTGTTGGCAGAGATGACTCTAAGAATATGAAAATGAAACCAGTTCCGACATCAAAGACGGCTTCCGTGTCATCGGATAGGCCGGTATACACCGCAACCGTTCCCTTCGCTGCCCTGGAATTCGACAGAGAGACTCGAACCATTGCGGAGGAATATCTCTACAGCCCCGTCGTTGCGGAATTTGTCGCCAAAGAGATCATTCCCGCAGTCTGGTGTGACCCGGTTGGCCCGAACAAGTACCGCGTGATCATTCAGGATGAAAACCTGTTGAACTTCGCTGCGGCCTTCCTGAAAGACCGCCAGAATATTCCCATCATCATGCTGTCCTGACGGATCGCGGGCGTCGCACTACCACCTGCCACCCCTGTAAACTGCCTCACCCAACCCGAGCACCGGATAGAAGACAAAAGGCAGAAAAACAAGTCCGAGGCCGAACGCCGCGCTCTTCCCGAAAGAATCCGCTATCCCGACGCCCACGATGATGTGAATGACTACGTTGACTAACGGGATGAACATGAGAAGGGTCCACCATCCAGGTTTCTTCGCGACCTGCGTCATCAGATAGAGGTTATAAATCGGAATCAGAGCACCCCACCCCGGCTGTCCGGCTTTCGTGAATGTCTTCCAGGCGCCCACGATGAACGTGGCGGCGAGGGCCAACCCACAGGATCCGATAAATACCATCGTGAAAAGGGAAGGGCCACCGCTGTAGTCACTGGATTGGAGAAGCAGAGCGGGCAACAGACGCAACATCAGTTGATCTCCTGTAGAAAAATTTCCGCGGCATCATACTACGACGTGCTTAGAAGCGAAGCACCGGCCCCACGCTGAATTCGAATTGAGAAGCGAGCTGGCCGTTGATGTGAATGACACAGCCTCCTGCGCAGTAGGCCTGGATCTCCGGACTGATCCACATCGGCACCCATTGCGCCTGAAGCTTGAGTCCCAGGTGTTGTGTTGGAAAGGCCTTTACTCCTCCACCGATCCCGAAAGAGAAACGCGTGAAACTCACTGTCGATGCAGTGCTCGAGACATGCGTCGCTCCGAGGCTGCCCATTATGAATGGTCGCGCCCAGACGGGCCACTCCCGCACAATATACTCGCGAGTAAATTCGAAATGGTATTGATCCAGATTCACGTGTTGTTTCGGTAGCGCCGTGGGCACTCCGGTGATGCGAACCTCCGTGTCCTGTCGCGACCAGCGAAACTCGACTACGTTGACGTCGGCGAATCGCACGCCGAATCCAACGCCATAACTCGGATTGGATTCAAACACGACCTTCGGAGTCACTCCTGACTGTGTTCCCGGTTCTGGTTCCGCCGTGACAGTCATGCTGGTCCGGTAGCCGAGCTGAGGTGTGATATCGATTCCCCACAATCTGGGTTCCGGCTGGCTCTGAGCCGCGAGCGGGGTCGACATTGTGATTAACATGATTCCGAGACAGCAAATTCGTCGCAACATTCCTGACCTCACTAGAAACGAAATATCGGGCCAATCGTAACCTCACCCTGAGACGACAGCTGGCCGCCGAGGTGTATGACGCAACCGAAGCTGCAGAACGCGGTGATGTCCGGATTGACCCAGAGCGGCAACCATTGTGCCTGAAGTTTGAAACCGACATGCCTGGAAGGAAATGCCTTGAGGCCGGCGCCCAGGCCGAAAGACAGACGCGTGAAACTGGCCGTGGTTGCCGTGCTGGAAAGCCGGGTCGCTCCCACGCTTCCTATAACGTAGGGCCGCGCCCACACTGGCCATTCGCGAATAACGTATTCGTGTGAAAAGTCCATGTGGAATTGATCGAGAATGACACGTTGCAGGGCAGGCACTGTGATCGTGTCGACAATATGGAGTTTTGTCTCCTGCCTCGCCCAGCGGAACTCGATGACGTCCTCGTCGTTATACCTGACGCCAAAAGCCAAGCCATACGTAGGGCTCGAGTTGATCACCACTCGCGTACTCACTCCGTCCGGCCCAGGTTCTGAATACAGGTTCATACTGGTCCGATAACCGAAGTTTGGGCTGAGATCCAGACTCCAAAGTTTGGATTCGTGCCTGCTTTGAGCCGCCAGAGGGTTTGACATCACGATCAACGTCACCCCCAGAACACTAACCGCCCGCCAGATGAGACACCTCCAGTCCAATGCGTGGATAAGGGTATGCGGAGGACCTGGATTCTGAAACTGCCAGAACTCACAGGTTGCGCAGTCAGGATGGTCCCACGATCCGCTCGGCGTTTTGATCCCAGCGCCAAATTGGCTTGCCTGCTGAAAGATGAACGCCGCCAAGCCAGCGATCCATGCCGTTCAGTTTGACGTGGTCTGCTTCGCCTGCCAGCACCCGCCGGCCGGTTTCTGTGATCGCGAGCTCTGCACGATGAGGTTGCGTCGCATTGTTCATTTGAACCAGCGGATAGGGCGCACGGGACAGCTCCGACATGATGCGGTAGAACGAAGTGTCACCCATGAAGACCGCTTCCTCCATATGCTGCACCGCGACGAAGAGTTGCGCCCCTGAAAGGGCACCCTTGTCGTTGAGGAATGACAGCGCCTGCTGCTCGGTGCGCGATAGTCCGTTGTGGACTGAAGGAAACTGTTCCAGATGACGCCGCAGCGCTGATCCGACAAAGGGCAGCGCGGACGTGTCCGAACGAATAAAACGCTCAATCTCTTTCGGGTTTGGAGATGTGAAAGCACGCCACGCGGTCTGAGCCGTACGAAACTGTGCCTCTGTGACCGGACGCCGGGTATCGACAAGGGACAGCAGCTGATTCGCCTCGAGCGCACCGAGCCCGAATGGAGTAACGCCATCGATCTGTCCGATACACAGAAGGGTGAGCTTTACGGCACCCAGATTCTGGCGGCTAAACCAGTCGAGCACTTTGACGAGAATCAGCTGATTGGACAGACGATGGTCCAGCCAGATGACGACCTCCTCGTGCTGAGAGTAGGCGCTGAGTGTGTCCTGACAAGCTTGAAGATATTTCCTGGCTTCTTCGAGGGAAGCGTAGTCAGCATCTGACATAAAGCGAGCTCGGATTTCACGCCATTGGGTCGCACCAAGGTCCGCGAGTGCCGGCCCCTCGTACATCATGTCGCCATACGTGGAGACGGCACCGGTCACCGCCGACTTCCGTAACGTTCCAGCTACAGATTCACCGTCCGTGATATGCAACATGAGCGACCCCCTCTTCAGGCGGGAAAATCGGGGTCATGGGAATTGGTAAGTACAACAGTCATCGGAGATTTGTCATTGAGAAC
>DASTBJ010000139.1:0-6585 GCA_035712125.1 Terriglobia bacterium | reverse complement strand
GTATCGACTCTATCGTCTAATCTCGTGAACGAGTTCAGGATGGGAGCCCGCAAGAACTGGACCTATGTGTGGGCTTCGTTCCTTCGCCCAGATGCGGAAGGGGATGCCGCGCGCGCCATCCTGCCGCGGCAAGGCGGCAATCCTTTCATTCCGCAGCATGTGGTTCTCACGAACAACATCATTACGGGATTTGGCGGAGCATCCACGCGCGGCCAAACCAGTCCTTTGTACAACTTTTCGGATACGCTCTCCTGGACGAAAGGCAAGCACGCTTTCAAGGGCGGTTTCGACTTGCGCCTCACGTCCTCGCGTGGATTCAACGGCAGCGACAATCCGGAATTTTATAGGATGCCGCTTGTCGCCGTCGGTGCGGCGACCACTCCGGTCACCGGCATCTCGACAATTCCGGGAATTGGCGGAAACCAGGCGCTGGCTCAAAACATTCTTCTTGATCTTGCGGGCTCGGTATCCAACGTCACATTGAGCAACGCCTTCAACGTTGTGAGTTCGGACGACATGACCTTCCAGCCCCAGGCAAGGATTAAAGATTTCCACCAAAACGAGTGGGGTGTCTTTTTCAAAGACGACTGGAAATTCCGAAACGACCTGACGATCAATGTCGGCATTCGCTACGATTATTACGGTGTGCCTTACGAACAGAGTGGACTGAATGCCGTGCCCGTCGGCGGTTCTGCGGGGCTGTTCGGCATTTCCGGCTCCAGCCTCGCCGACCTCTGGCAACCGGGGCGTATGGCCGGCCAACCCACCGACCTCCAACTTGCGGGGAAGAATTCGCCGAACCCCGATACGCCGTTTTATAAAAATGATTGGAACAACTTCGCACCGGCAGTGGGAATCAGCTGGACACTGCCCTGGTTTGGCGAGAACAAGACCGTGCTCCGCGCAGGCTACGGGATCAACTACCAGGGCGCGGCGTCTTATAACGCCGGACTGAGTCTGCTGACTGGAAACAATCAGGGACTGTCTTACACTCAGAACCTGACAACGTTGGGACTCGGCGCAACCTACCTGAATTTCTCTTCACCGAACCTGCCAGTGCCGATGCCCGCTCCAACCGGCGTCCAGCCGCTGACCCGCGAACCCTTCGACGTTCGGACAAACGCCCTTGCGGGTTACGACGACAATCGCGTCAACCCCTACATTCAAAACTGGAACCTCGAAATTCAACGAGAGATCTCCAGGAACTTCACGTTTGAAGCGCGTTACGTGGGCAGCAAGGGCACGCACCTTTTGGGAGGGATCTCTATCAATGATGTGAATATCTATGAGAACGGAATTCTCGAAGCCTTCAACATCACACGCGCCGGAGGCGATGCACCGCTTTTCAACCAGATCCTGAACGGGATTACGTTGAACGCGGGATCAAACGCCAGTCTCGGACAGGGCACGGTGAACGGGTCAACGCTGACGGGTTCGGCTGCGCTGCGAGCCAACACCACGTTCCGTACCTTCCTGGCCAATGGAAACGTTGGCCAGTTTGCGAGTGCACTGAATTCCACAACCATCGTCACGGGTAGAGCCGGTGGCCTGCTCGCCCGCAACGGATTCCCCGACAACTTCATCGTTGCGAATCCGCAGTACGCCGCGGTTGTCATGACGTCGAACCCGGGCAGTTCCACGTATCACTCGATGACCCTTCAGCTCACCAAACGGTTGACGCACGGATTCACTTACTCCTTCGGCTACACGTGGAGCCGCGCCCTTGGCGAACAGGCCGGCGACGGGAATATGGAGTATCTGAATCCAAGAGAATGGCGGCTGAACAAGACTCTCTTGAGCTTCCATCGGACCCACGACATCCGCAGCAACGGAACTTTCGAGCTGCCCTTTGGCCCTAATCGTAAATTCCTCAGCGGAGCGTCGTCGTTTGTTTCGAGGCTCGTCGAAAGGTGGCAGCTGGGCGGCATCTTCAGCTGGAGCTCCGGGGCACCCGTAACTCTTACGGCGTCGAACTCCGAACTCACTTGGACTCAGATCCCTGTTACCCTCGCGATTACTCGGACGCCAAACACGCCGAATATCCTCGGTGATTTCCCGAAGAGCAGTGGAGAACTGACCTACACGTCGAACGGGGCTACGTACTTCCCCGACCTGAAACAGGTCGTGGACCCGGCAGGCAGCAATGTCACGACCTCCCAGACGCTGCGGAGCGCTTTCACGAATCAGGTTTTGCAGGACGCCAGTGGCAATACCATTCTCGCCAGCCCCCCTCCCGGTGTCGTCGGGACGCTGGGTCGCCAGTGGATCGAGGCTCCAGCACACGCTAACCTGGATGTGAACCTTGTGAAGCGGATTCGCCTGGCTGAAAGCAAGGAACTCGAAATCCGTGTGGACGCACTCAGCGTGATGAACAATCCACGGTGGAACTTCGTCAACGGTGGAACCGACATCAACAACGTCAACTTCGGCCGCCTGACCGCTGCGGATCCTACCGGCGCGAATCAGGCGGACAATACGATTGCCGGACGCCGATTTACGTTCACCGCGAGACTGAACTTCTGAGGCTTTTGGGCGATGCGGTCCCAACCAAAATGAGGGGGTAAGGTGCGGGGGGACGGCTTTCGCGGCGACTGATGTTATTAAGTTAAAAGCGGAGAGGGTGGGATTTGAACCCACGGTGGAGTTACCCCCACTCCGGTTTTCGAGACCGGCCTGTTCAGCCGCTCCAGCACCTCTCCGTATTGAAGTGACGGGATATTCTACTACGACAGCTTATTCCTTCGGCTTCAGCTTCAACGAAACGGAATTAATGCAGTACCGAAGACCTGTCGGGCGGGGGCCATCCGGAAACACATGCCCGAGATGGGCGCCGCAGGATTTGCACATGACCTCCGTACGCGTCATGCCGTGGCTGCGATCGCTTTCTTCCTGGATATTGTCCTTATCCGTCGGTTCGTAAAAACTTGGCCAGCCGCTTCCGGACTCATATTTCGTATTCGAGTCGAAGAGTTCGGCACCGCAGCACGAGCAGGTGTACATGCCTTGGGTCTTGGTCTGGTAGTACTCGCCGGTGAAGGGACGTTCGGTTCCCTTCATGCGGCACACGGCAAACTGTTCGGGAGTGAGTTCCTTTTTCCACTCCTCTTCAGTCTTCACGACTTTCTTTTCCATTGAAAAAACTCCTGTAGAAGCTGGCGGCACTCGGCTTCGCGTACACCAGAGACAACCTCCGGCTGATGATTCAATCGCGAGTCCGCCACTACATTGTAGATGGATCCGGCCGCTCCCGCCTTGGGATCTAATGCCCCGAAAACGAGTCGGGAGATTCGCGCGTGAACAATGGCGCCCGCACACATAATGCAGGGCTCCAGCGTGCAAATCAGCGTCATCCCCGTCAAACGATAGTTGCCGGCATTCCGGGCAGCTTCCCGCAATGCCATGATCTCGGCGTGACCCGTCGGATCGTGAGAGGAGATCGGATGATTGTAACCGCGTCCAATGACCGCGCCATCCGCCGAAACAACCACGGCGCCCACAGGAACTTCTCCGGCGGCCAGCGCTGCCCGGGCCTGCTCCAGGGCCTGTCCCATCAGTTCATCGTCCACGACCGCATGTTAAACTATCGAGCAATGAAATCGCTCCGCGGTCTTCTGTTGGCGATTCTGCTTTTGCCCGCGCAGGGGTGGGCGCAGGGTGTCCGTATGTCCGCGGACTTCCTCCCGCTGGAGGTTGGCAGGCGCTGGGTCTATGACCTCACCACGGAATCGGGTCAAAAGGTGGGTCAGTTCGATGTCGAAGTCGAAGACTACAGCATTGTCGCCGGCTCGAGTTTCTACCTTTTGAGCGACTTTCCCTTTTCTCCGGAAACCGGCGAGCCTGTCCGGTTCATCCGTTACGACCGCGGTGAACGATACTTCGTGCGGAAAGCGGGGAATAACGAAGGCCCCCTGTTCCTCGATGACGATGCGACCACCGAAGTTGTGGAATCCGATCCCTCCGGTGCTCCCCTGAAATTCGTTCTTCGCACCGGCAAGATGGCGCTGACTTTCCAGCGAAGCGTCGGTATCGTCGAGGCCAGAATGGACCGCTCCGGCGTTCCGGTCATCGCGAAACTTGTGACCACCCCGTCTGCGACAGACCGCGCTGCGCCCACGGCGACGTCGACGGAAAAGAGTTTGGTCGTCATTCCGCCCCCTGTCGCCCCCCGCAGAGAGTCTCCGGTGGCCTCGGTCAGCCCTCAGAATCCTCGTGTCCAGGTCGTCGCGAGTCCTGCGCCTGGAGGGGCATATCAATTCGGGATCGTTCTGACGAACACATCCGATAAACTCCTGCCGTTGCGATTTACCTCCAGCCAGACCTACGATTTTGTGATTTACGACACGCTTTCGGACAGGGAAGTCTGGCGATGGTCGAAGGGTAATTTCTTCAGTCAGGTCGTACGGAATGAGTCGATTCGGCCTGAGTCGAAGTGGCAGTTCGAGGTCGTATGGGATCGAAAGGACAACAACGACACGCCGGTTCCTGCCGGCTCTTATCGACTGACAGCGATCGTGACGTCATCGCCGCTGATACAAACGTCGGTTCCCTTGAATCTTCCGTAACGGTTCACCTGTGATCGCAACGCCGTTTCATGCACGTGCAGCTGCTGCTGTTGCGGATCCGCGTGTGCGAGCAGCGTTTCAGCTTCTTCAGGATCGTGAGGCTGAGATTGAATCGGATCAGATCCGTCTCACCCTCGTACCCGCGCCTCCGTTTCACGAGGAAGAACGTGGCCGGCATTTCGCGCAGATGGTTCGCTCGCTGGGTTTCTCGCCGGTTGTGGACGGGATTGGCAATGTCGTTTTCCCCTACGACAACACGGAAGGGAATCCCGTGATCGTGGGCGCCCATCTGGATACCGTGTTTCCTCGCGACGTCAAGCTCGAGCTACGAAGGAGCGGCCGTGTCGTGCGCCTGCCCGGAATTTCGGACAACGGCGCGGGACTTGTCGCTCTGCTGTGGCTTTTTCGCGTGGCCAGCGAAGCAGGATTGTGCTTTGACCGCCCCGTATGGGGTGTCGCGAATGTAGGTGAGGAAGGTCAGGGAAATCTTCGCGGTGTTCGGCATCTTTTCGAGTCGAGGCCCTGGGGCATCAGCCCCTGTGAATTCGTCGCACTCGACGGTGCCGGCGTAAATCGCATCACGAATCAAGGTCTGGGCAGCCGCCGATTTCGCGTCCGCATGATTGGGCCCGGCGGGCACAGTTGGGCGGACTTCGGGCGCCCTAACCCTGTTCATGCGATGGCGAACGCCATCCACCACTTTGTCCGTCCGCGCTGCGGACCCGGGACGTCGTTCAATGTGGGCGTCATCCAGGGCGGTATCGGCGTGAACTCCATCCCGCGCGAAGCAACTATCGACGTGGACGTTCGCTCCACCTCATTTGAACACCTTGACAGTCTTCAGAGCCGCCTGCGACGAACAATGACTGACGCGGCGGCTGCCGACGGTCTGGCAGTCGAAATCGAGGCCATTGGAGAACGACCTCTCGGCTACACACCCGAACAATCGGACATCGTACAGTCGGCAATCGAAGTCACGCGAACACTCGGCGTCGGCGTTCAACTGAACACAGGATCGACAGATGCGAATATACCGATGTCCCTGGGTATTCCTGCCATTGCCATCGGAGCCGGTGGGGCAGGCGGAGGGATTCACACAACCGACGAGTGGTTTAATCCGGAGGAAAGGGCACTGGGTCTTCAACGCCTGCTCGCGCTTGTTGCAGTTCGCGCGGGATTGCGGTGAGCCGCGGGCGAACTAGAGACTCTTGCCGCGACCCAGCGAAAACAGAATTCCTTTCAGGTACGCATCCAGCTCGGCACGTTCCACATTCTTTCGAATAACTGTGGATAGTTCTGTTTCGGGATCATCGATGACACGTGCGATCCCCGCAATCATTTCCTGAATGCGTTCCACCTCGGAGTCGATAAGCGGCGTATCCATACCGTCCTTGCGAGAGGTGTGATTCGCGCTACCGGCTTTCGCAAGCTTTTGCCGTTCCTGATCGAGCATTGCGGTTGCTTTTCTGAGTTCGTCGGAGAGTTGCGTCTTCTCCTGAATCATTTCCTGCATGCGGTCTTCGTATTGACGCTGCAACTGCTCGACAATTTCAGCGTTCACAGGCTGGTTCGCCTGGGACGGCGGCGCGGCCGGCGGCGCCGCTTCAAGTTGCTTGAGCTTCTGTCGAGTTGCATTGAGCTCTTCCTGCAACTTCGCCAGTTCCGCAGCGTGTTGCTGCCTCTGAGCTGCAGCAGCGAGTCTCGCTTCAGCCTGCGCTTCCTGGTATTCCTGCTTGAGACGCGCCACAGCCGGAGCCCCGCTTTCCTTCACCCCCGTTGCCGCGGCGTTATGCATCCGGTCGAGTTCGCGAGAAAGTTTTTCCTGTTGAGCTGAAGCTTCGCGAAGCTGTTTCTCCAGCGCGGCTTTCTCCTTTCCGGCTGTGGCTTTGATCTCTTCGATGTGGCTTGCTGCAAGCTTGGTCTCCGATCGCGCGACACGAGCTTCTTCCCGAAGACGCTCAATTTCGCCTGCCTGGGCTTCCTTCACTACAATCGGTGACTGCCTTGCCTTATCCAGGTCGCG
>DASTBJ010000138.1:0-4571 GCA_035712125.1 Terriglobia bacterium | reverse complement strand
CGGAAGTGTAGTCGGTGAGCGGAGCATCCAGATCCAGCACACCTTGCTCGCACAGCTTCATCACCCGATAGGCAAATACTGGCTTGCTCATCGACTGGGCGCTGAAGATCGTGCCGTCGTCTACCGCCGCTCCGGTTGACGTGTCGCGTACACCGAAACTGTTTGTCCACGCAATTTGGGCATCGCGAACGATTGCGATCGACACACCAGGTACGCGAAGTTTCTTCATCAATTCCGTAATGCGGCCTTCGAGACTCGCAATGCTCGTCTCCCACGCTGGTTGCGTGCGTGCGCACCCAACCAGAGCAACGGAAATCAGCCGCCCGGTAACGCTAAAAAATGTCCTCCTCGTTAAAGACATGGAGGCCAAGTCTACCGTAGTCGTACAATGCCAGGTATGGCTACCCGCACAGTTCATGTATATCCATCAGGCGGAGCGTGGATCGTGGTGAAGGACCGCGAGAGGCCTGCCAGCTTCGAAACCAAGCGCGAAGCAGTTCATGTTGCGGTCCGCCAGACTAAAAGAAATAACTCCGGGCAGATCGTGATTCATGGCCGCAATGGACGCATCGCAGAGTTACGAACATATGGCTTGCCTAAGGTTCAAAATCCCCCAAAATCCGGAACTCTTGGATCGAAGAAGATTGCGAAGGCAGTCGGTAAAGTAGTCCGCGACCGCCTGGCCGAACCTCCTCCGAATCGTGCCATCAAATCTGAAAAGTAATCACGTTTTCATCAACTGTCCCTTCGACTCCGCTTATCGCCCCATGTTCAACGCAATCGTTTTCACTGTGTATGATCTCGGATTTATTGCCCGATGTGCGCTTGAAGAGGACGATGCTGCTGATTTTCGCTTGTCGAAGATCGAACGAATTATCGAGGAGTGCAAGTTCGGCATTCACGATCTTTCGGCGGTGACGCTGGATGCGAGGACGAACCTGCCCCGATTTAACATGCCCATGGAGCTCGGACTATTCCTGGGCTGTAAAAGGTTCGGAACCAAAGCCCAGATCACCAAGAGATGCATCATTCTGGACTCCGAACCGTTCCGGTACCGCACCTTCATTTCCGATATTTCCGGCCAGGATATACGGTCGCACGGTGGCGAATTGGAAAGAGCAATCCGGGAAGTCCGCGACTGGTTGCGGACTGCTTCCAGGCGCCGGACGCTGCCCGGCGGTGGAGAAATCATCGAGCATTACCGGCGCTTCCGGAGCGATTTGCCGCGGATCTGCTTGGAACTGAATCTGGAGCCGGATCGGTTGACATTTCTTGATCTTTCTCAGGCGATAGCGCAATGGCTTCGCACGAGCCGCTGATTCGAGGTTTCGGGGTGAGGCTACTCGAACCCCAAAACTTTATTGCTCGGAAGGAATCAATCGGAGCGGAACAGATCTCGTCTGACCGGGCTCTACGCGCAGTAACGTGCCCATGTCCAGGTACGATCGCATGTACTCGACATTCACGTATCCATTTGGTTCGATGGTCTCCCAGGCGAACACTCTGTAGTCTCCCGGAACAATGCCCGGGATTGTAAACGAGCCATCAGGTCCGCTGGTAGCAGTGCGGTAATGATGGAGTCTTGTCGCGTTGTTTCCTACCGGGACGAGTGTTACCTGAGCTCCCGCGAAGGGCGCGTTGTTGATATCGTAGACGGCACCCGCAAGTCGACCCCCGTCTGTGGCAATCTGGATCAAAAGCTGTTCGGATTCGCCAGACCGGTAGGCGACGGGAATCGGTTTTTCAAGGACGTCCAGCCCGGCGAAGGAAGCCGATCTCATGTAGACGTCGCCTGGAAGGCCCGCTACGCTAACCGAGTAGTTACCAGGTTGAACTGTGTGCACAGTGCGGAAAGCCTGCACGTGCGTTGCGGCTACTCGCTCTCCATTGGGATCGAACACCGTGCCCACAATCGGCGGAGGAGGCTTCACTTCAAGGGTAACGTTCTCGAGCCGAGCGACACGGGTGATTATGACCGGCACTTGAAGCTTGATCCCATCGCGTACTACCGTGAGGGCGTAATCCCCCCGGTTCCACACCGCGGAAAACGTATTTCCCTTCCGCATCGGTCCTTACGGAACGCGTCGTCGGCCAAAGGCCCACAACTTCGCCGGCAAGAGGCTGGGACGTGCCCGCCCGCACAACCACACCCTGAATGATGCTTGTCGGTACCTGCGGGCCAATTAACGATAGGAGAAGCCATAGGGTTGCAGTCTTCATGCCTTGAAGTGAAGGACACGCCCATCGGCCCAACGGTTCGCCTGGAAATTTGTGTCTGCAGCCACTTCAGCTGCTATTGTCTGTCGAGCCTCTGTGTCCAGTTCAGAATGACGTTAATCGCCCCGGGGTTCGCCACATTGCCGCCAGCGACCACTTGTTGATCCACGAAACTGGCGATAGTGCCAGCGAGGCCTCCCGCGCCAGTTGGTGCTCCCGCGGGCTGCGGGACGAGGAATCGCTGTCCGTCGCGGGTGACGGCATACCGATGATAGATCGTCGTGTGCGGCACATTCGGATTGCCGCGCAACGGGAAGAGCGCGCGCGGTACGCCGGCCTCAAGGGACAATCCCGAAAAGCGAACGTCCGCAGCCATCACATTCGGAGCGAGCACGTAGAACAACTCCTGAGTGTCGCCGCGCCATCGTGGGGAGACTCCTCCGTCGACAGAAATCTGGGATCTGTTGCCGGCGCCGTCGGGAAATGGCTCCACATAGATCTGAGGGGTGGAGGTCGCATCAGACTGATAGGCCATCCACTTTCCATCAGGCGAAACGACAGGAAACAATTCATCCGCAGGCGTCTGCAGCAACACCCGAGGTTCGCGGTCGTTTCCCTGGAGCGGAACCATCCAGATATCGCCACGGGTTCGAGGATCGCTCACCGAGTACACCAGTTCCTTGTCGCCCGCGGACCAACTCATCGGCATCTTAGGCAATTCTGATTCTACGACGAGCTGTTCCGTTCCCGTGCCGTCGGAGGCCTTAATGTAGATTCCCCACTTGCCCTCGCGAAAAGAACCAAATGCGATGCGTTTACCATCTCGAGACCAGACGGGCATCGAGTTGTCCTGCGAGACATTGAACGTTAGGCGCTGTAGCCGCCCGCCGCTGAAGAACCAGCTGTCGCCTCCGTTCGCTTCGTGCTTGTGGACGGCAAAGCGTTCGCCGTCCGGCGCCAGATCGACGCCTGCATAAGTGCCTGGCGCCTCGACCTGAGTCACGCTTCCGGAACGGTCGAACCAGGTCATCGTCATGCTCGGACCACCGCCGGACACACCCCCGGCAGAGACTGAGCCACTCCGGTACACGAAAGCGCCGGTCTGCGAAACATCGAAGTTCGCCATTCGGCTCTGGCTTGCGACCAGAACTTGAGCTACGGCTATCCTGAGATTCGCGTCTACAAGGCGACGAGCTTCTCCCTTCAACTGGCGTGTTTCCGCATCGAACGCGTGGGCGAAAACAGCGTTTCCCCGGTTGAACAACAAATAACCGGGCGCGGCGTAAATCGCGCGGCTTTCGGAAGAGAAGAGCCGTACGGTGTCCGTTGAGTCCAGTTGACCGACATAGACAGCGCTCTTTGTGGGTTCCGCCGATGTCGAAAGGTAAACATAGTGGCGCCCGTCCGGGAGGAAGTATGGCCACGCGTGTTCACTTTCCTGCAGTTCGGACTTCAGGGTGCTGATCTGCTGCGGTACTCCGCCTCCTGCCAAAACGCGGTGCAGCACGCCTCCGCTGGAAAAGATGATCACGCCGTCACGGCTCCACGTGCCGCCGCCGACGGGATATGGCGCATCGCACACGATCTGAGGCGGCGCACCGGAAATATCCGTTGTCCAGAGCTTCCCATCATCGAAGAACGCAAAAGAGCGTCCATCAGGGGCCCAAAACGTCAGGTAGGTCGCGTGGCTTTCGAGCATTAACTTGGGTGTTACAGATCCTGTTTCAAGAAGGTACATTCCACCGACAGCGCCGGGCCGGCTTACAGCAATCCAGCGGCCGTTGGGTGAAATGTAGACACTCGTCCCGCCAGCCCCCTGGCCGCTATTCGTCATGCTGTAAATGCCGAAGTGCACATCGTCAGGTGGGGGGGAGCCTTCGAAATAGCGATAGGCGGAGGGCGCAATACCGGCCGCAACCAGCAGAAGCAGAGCAGCGCCGATCGCGAACAAACGATCGCGCTTCTGCCGGCGGGCTGCCAATGGCGCCGGGATACCCGCCTGAGATCCTCCTTCCCCGATCCAGCGCAGGTGGCTGACAAGATCCCGCGCCGTCTGCAGGCGTTGTTTCGGATCTTTGGCGAGGCAACGCTTCACGAGGAACTCGAGAGCAGGCGGCGTCATCGGCTGAAGCTTCGACATCGGCTCGGGATCGACTGATTGAATCGCAGCAAGCAGGATCGCGTGCGTCTTTCCCTCGAAGGCCGGGTGGCCCGTCACCATTTCATAAAGAAGCGCGCCGAAAGCGAAAATGTCCGTTCGAGCGTCGCTTTCCGCGCCGTCGTACTGTTCGGGGGCAAGATAAGCCGCCGCCGTAACGGCCAGCCCGGTAGCCGGTGAGGCAACCGTGCGTGTC
>DASTBJ010000137.1:0-4711 GCA_035712125.1 Terriglobia bacterium | reverse complement strand
GGAAGCATTGCTCGCCCATGAACTCGCGCACATCCGCCGTCACGATTACCTGGTAAATATCCTCCAGATGGTGGTGGAAACGCTGCTCTTTTACCATCCGGCAGTGTGGTGGATATCTGGACGGATCCGTCATGAGCGCGAACTGTGTTGTGACGATATTGCGGTAGCCGCCTGCGGTAACGCTGTCGCCTACGCGCGTGCGCTGACACAGCTGGAAAAGTTGCGCGCGGTTGGGCCGAGTCTGGCAATGGGCAGTGCGGGCGGCGGGCTCTACCGGAGAGTGCAAAGATTACTGGGCTGCCGCGGGGAGGATGTCCCATCCCGACTCGCTTGTGCCATTGGATTGGTCACTGGCGTTTTGTGTCTCGGATGGGTTCTGAAGACAGCAAACGCCGAGCAACCCAGCCAGGTGCCGTTGTCCGTGCCGGAGGGTCGTTCAGTGCCGTTTTCTCCGATTCCTCTACGCCTGCCAGCGCCTGCTGCGCCTGCCGCGCCTGTCGCCCGAGAAGCTTCCCCGGCGCAGGCAATCGCGCCCATTGCGATTGAACTGCCTGCTGCTCCACCAGCGCCGGCGCCGCCGGTCAGTGCCGCCCCGGTTCCTCCAACGCTAACAGTGCCGGCCCTTGCCGCTCCAGTGTTGCCATTGCCGCCGGCGCCCATCAGTCGGATGTCACCGTCGGCGGCGCCAGTGCCTGCCCTGCCGTCGACCGCAGTGTCACCCCTGGCGATACCGTCTGTGCAGGCCCCGTCGCCTTCTCCATGGGTTCTTTTCAGAGGCAACGATGTGATTGTTCGAGGCAACAGGGCTGACGAGGAACAGGCGCGACGCGCCCACCTTTCGTTCACAGGGGACTTGCTATGGTTCCAAGTGGACGGGAAGGCGTATACCACTCAGGATCGTGAGACCCTTGATCGGATCCAGGCGCTGGGCGTGGGCACATCGGTGCAGGCCGTCAGAGTGGCGGGCGTGAATGTCGAGCAATTGCGACAACAGGCGGAAGCGTTGGCCCTGGCGAGCGATCAACAACGAATCCTGGCGCAACTGGAGGTGGTGAGTGCGCAACTACAGAGCAATCTCCACGAAGTGAACATAACGAATTCCGCTCAGGGCCTCCTGAAACTTCGCGCAAACATGGCTCAGCTTGAAGCGACGACGGCGCAACTACAGAAGGCTATGGAAATCGAAATGCAGAAGATGCGGGCGGTGGCGGAATTCCTGCAGACGCAGACACGCATGGAAGCCGATGAACGTCTGTTGGAGACTCTGCGGGGTGTTGTTCGAAGTGGGAAAGCTCAGCCCACGCGTTAGCCGACGGCAGGTGTAACAGGGACGACGGGTGGCCGTCGTCCCCGTTACTACTAATTGGCGTGCGCGGTCTTCAGGTGTTCCTTCAGGAGATCACGCCCGAAGTCATTCTTAAGGTCACGCCATACCGAATGGACGTGATTGCCCTGATTCTGAGTGTTGTTGAACTCGATCAGGAAAGAAGTACCGTGAACCCGGTAATAATGCAGGTCGCCTTTATTCATTCCGCCTGCCCACGTGAAAAAGATCTTGTCGAGGCCTGGCTTCCGGATTTCGGTCATTGTTGCTTCCGCGAGTTCAATCGGCATGCGGTAGGCGTATTCCTCGATTAGCGCAGTTAATGTTTCCTGCTGTTTCGCATTCAGTTTCGATGCAGGAATCCCGGTAGGCTTGTTGATATCGAAGTTCGGGATGTTGTCGATGTTGAGATTCTCGCCGGTCCGAATGTCGCCGGGTGCGTTTCCTGGAAGAACCGCGACCGTCTTCTGTTGCGCATCCAGTGAAGTGACAAGTGCTCTCCCCAGATCTTCTTCCGCGTACAACACCCGCAACCCTGTGCGCGGTCCGGTGCGGACCTCGGCAGGATTCGCGCCCATGAATGCAGGCGTGTCGGCGAGAACCTTGCCGTTGGCGATGGTGAAATTCAGGGTGAGATGATGGCCTTCGACCCGGAAACCCCACGTCCCCGTTTCAGAGGGTTGACCAAATATTGCGAAGAAGTAATTGTCAGGATCTCGTACGAAGTTCCCACGTCCTCCCGCCTCCACTATCCTTAATACTTCTTCGAGGCTCATGATCGTGGTCGCCTTGATGTAGCCCTTCTGGCTGACTCCTGTGGCCAGCAGCGCGTGCGCCAGTTTCACCTGCTCCGGGGTCATGGCCTTCAGCGGAAGTCCCTGCCGTCCCACGCCGCCCCACGGCCCGGGCGTGAAGTGGAAATTCATCCGTTCCTGATGGTCGAACGTGTATTGGATTTTCGCTTTCTGCTCGGGAGAGAGTGTCACCAGGAGATTGTTGGCAGCTTTGACCATCTCGGGCACCGTCTGCACCTTGTAGGCGGCGACGGCAGTGGTCGCCAGCAGGCAAACAACTGCGAGGCGAATCTTGTCGTTCAGTTTCATGGGGACCCTCCGAATGGCCGAAATCATATCAGGCATTTAAGGGACTGGCTATTTCGTTATCACCTGCCCGTGCGATACTACGGCGCTTATGGGCATCAAGGTGGCGAAGTTCGGGGGCAGCAGTGTCGCGGACGCGGCGCAACTGCGCAAGGTTGAGGCCATTGTAAGGGAGGATCCCGAAAGACGAATTATCGTGGTTTCTGCGCCCGGGAAGCGAACTTCGGACGACGTAAAGATCACAGACCTTCTGTACAAGTGTCACGACTGTGTGCGCGCCGGGTCTCTTTTCGATTCGGTCTTTCAGACAGTAGCCAACCGTTACCGCGAGATCGTCAGTGCCCTCGGTCTGGCGGTCGAGATTGAAAAGGACCTCGCTGCCGTTCGCGATGGCATTGTTCGTCATGTCGCTCCGGATTTTGCCGCCAGCCGTGGCGAGTACCTCAATGCCAGGATTGTCGCCAACCTGCTTCAAGGCGATTTTGTGGACGCCGCCGAAATCATTCGATTTGATGTCGGCGGCCGTCTTGATATCGAGAAGACGGTGGCCGCGGCAGGTGCTCGGCTACAGGGCAGCCCTTTTGTCGTCGTGCCGGGGTTCTATGGGGCGCAACCGGACGGCGCAGTCCGAACCTTTTCTCGTGGCGGCTCCGATATTACCGGCGCCTTGCTGGCGCGAGCCGTTCGAGCGGACGTTTATGAAAACTGGACAGACGTGTCCGGCGTTCTGATGGCGGACCCTCGGATCGTTGCCGAGCCTCGAACCATTCCTGCCCTCAGCTATCGCGAGCTTCGTGAACTTGCATATATGGGCGCCAACGTTCTTCACGAAGAAGCGGTCTTTCCGGTTATCGACCTCAACATCCCCGTCAACGTGCGGAATACGAACTTGCCGCAGGATCCGGGCACGCTCATTGTGAAGCAGGTAGACGGTCCGGCCAGTCCGATTACCGGAATTGCGGGACGTAAGGGATACACGGTGATTGCGCTGGAGAAGAATTTGATGAACCGGGAAGTCGGTATCGGTCGCCGGCTTCTTACTGCGCTGGAGCGACAGCAGGTGAGTTTTGAGCATATGCCGACCGGCATCGACACATTGAGCCTGGTTGTGGAGTCTTCGTATCTGAAAGGAAAACTCGATCCCGTGCTTGAAGAAATCCGCAGAGAATGCCGACCCGACAGGATCGAGGTATTCGAGAACATATCGCTCATTGCGACTGTGGGTCGCGGTATGCTCCACACGCCCGGGGTGGCGGGCCGCCTGTTTGGGGCACTTGCGGAAGCCAACGTCAACGTGCGGATGATCGATCAGGGATCCAGCGGGATCAACATCATCGTTGGTGTTGAAGCCGGCGATTTTGAGGTGGCGATACGCGCTATTTATAAGGCGTTCGTCAACTGAGTCTCAGTTCGCCGGAATCAGCCGCGTTTCTGCAGTGACTGCCCCGTTTGGGGTGACCGATATCGGTTGTCCCCGTTCTTCATAGCGACGGATGAAATCCGGGTACTGATAGGCACCGGCTGGAATGTCTTCCCACGCAAACAGCTTGTATCGACCAGGCGGCACGTGGCTGAAGACGAACTGTCCGTTCTGGTCTGTAGTTGCGGCGAAATACGCGTCGCTGCGTCCCCGTCGTGCTTCATCGGGAACCAGCACAGCCTGCACGCCGGCGGCTGGCATTCCCCGCTGATCAGCGATGGTGCCGGATACGCGACCCGGCGAAAAGCCGATCTGCAGCTGCAACTGCGCCCCGGAGTTGTCGACGGTGAATGGAGCGTTCAGCGCATCCACCGAATCGATACGGCCGGTTTGGACGTAAGCACCTTGAGGAAGACCGGCGACACGAACCCGATATTGCATCGCACCCACCTCGGGCAGAGCAAAAGATCCGTCGACAGCGACTTCCGCCATCTCGCTCTGGCCCGCGGGGAGAAATGCGCGGATGGCATCACCTCGTCCGCCTCCGGCAGCGATGAGGTTAACCACTCCTGGCAGCGCTGCATCCTCCGCGATTAGGCTGACGCGAAGATTCGACATCGTGAATTGCGGAGATGGCGTTCCCTCCAGTGCGATTTTCCCCCGGACTTCTACTCCCGGCCTCACGGCAAGCGTCACGTTCGGCACGTCGGAGCTTCCCACACTGACTCGGATTCTTCCCGTGAATTGCTTTCCGTTGGCGTCTCTCACTGTCGCCGTCAGGTTGTACTCTCCAGGCGCGACACCCTTGATATCGAAAGTTCCATCTGGGTTGACGGGTGTCGCGCCGAGCCGCAAACCGATGAGCCC
>DASTBJ010000136.1:0-4884 GCA_035712125.1 Terriglobia bacterium | reverse complement strand
ATACGCGGAACAGTTCCAGTGATGATTCGATCGTGACGGTAACCCGGCCTCTTGAGTACATGGTGACGGGAGGTGGATACCTGATCAACCAGGAGTCGGCAGGCGTGTATGCGGGCGATGACGGCTTACGCACGAACTTCGGTTTCAACGTGAAGTTCAACAAACAACTCACCGCTTTGCAGGGGCACGCCAACGTCATTATTCGGCAGGACGAGAGCGTCTACCAGGTCAAGACCAACGCGATGCAATCGCTGGGGGTCGATCCCGTTACGCACAAGGCCACATTCGTCAGCAAAGCCAACCTTCAGGACATTACGGATCCGTCGAATGTCGAGTCTCTCGGTGGAAATCTGACCTTGATCGTCACTATTACCGACCCTGGTGAGCCAGGTTCGTCCGATACGATTGGATTCACTCTGTGGAGGGGAACACAGTTGCTGTTCTCCAGCAACTGGACGGGTACTCAAACCATCGAGCAACTCCTTGACGGAGGCAATTTGGTGATCCACACGGGTGGACGTCTTGAGGCCAGCAATGTTGAGCCCCCGACAAATTCGCGGGGAAGTGAGGTCTTGACGCAGGAAAGTCTGCAATCCATAGCGCAGAAGGCGATTGAGATATGGTCCGCCTCCGGCATTTCAAAGAGGCAGGCGCAGGTTCTCGACACAACGCGTTTCGTCGTTGCCGACCTCGCTGGTTCCACGCTGGGCATAAGCCTTGGAGACACCGTGTGGATTGACAAGGATGGCGCAGGATCGGGTTGGTCTGTCGATGGCGCATCCGCGCAACCAGATGCGCAGGGAACGACGTTCGATCTGCTCACCGTTGTTATTCACGAATTAGGGCACACATTGGGCTTCGATCACTCGGAGGGTGAAGACGTTATGCATTCGACTCTCTCGCCCGGAGTTCGCGCGCTGCCTTCCACGTTTGAACAGGACGTCGCTCTTGCTTACGGCTATTCAATCCAACCACGAATTTCGATGTTCGCCCTGGAAGATCACGAGCGGCCTGGCTCTCTGGTGACGTCGGCGTATAAGAAATCGCCCTCGCGAAGCCTGAGACGCGCTGCACGGATTAATTTCTAAATTCCCGCCAACTGCTAATCCCAACCTCGCGTCGAGCGTTTAGACACCGAGGAGAACATGTCGACGGCCCCCGTGCTGAAGGACATTCAACGAAACCTGGCGCCGGAATTCGAAAAGGTATTTCGAGAGCATCACGCCTTCGTTTACCGAACGGCGTATGGCGTCACCGGCCGTGTCGAAGACGCGGACGATGTCGTTCAAACAGTTTTTCTTCGGCTGCTCCGGCGCGAGTTTCCGCCGGACCTCACCAGGAATCCCAGGGCCTATCTCTACCGCGCTGCGTTCAATGCCGCCGTCAGCGTTCTTCGAGCACGCCGACGTAATGCCTTTGAAAACGTTGAAGAGGTCGAGACTCCGGCCACGCCACCAATGCCAGGCGTTGATGAAGACACTTGCCGCGAACTCTACGATGCGATCGCGGAACTGCGTCCGACGTCCGCCCAGATTCTTATCCTCCGATACGTTCACGACTACGACCTTGTGGAGATCGCAAAGACCCTGGGCACAACGCGCGGCAGTGTAGCCGTGAGTCTGTTTAGATCACGAGCCCGGCTCAAGAAGAAAATTCGCGAAATGAGGGCAAAGCCATGAAGCAAAGACCCGCCGACGTGCTTGATCTGTTCCTGAAAGAATTCGGAAATCCTCCGCAACACGCTATCGAGAACTCGCGCGACAGCCTTCTTGAGCGGTTCGCGTCGACCGAAATTTGCGTTGAAGAGTTTGTGGATACGCGAATGTCTTCAGTCACGGGGCGCCCCTTACGTTTCGTGTGGGCTGCGGGAATCGCTCTCACCGCAGTGTTGCTGAGCGTGTTGGTGTGGAGTCAGAGGCCTCCATTTTCAGTCGTACCGAATACAGCGAAAGATCATGACCGCTCGATGTCGACAACATTGACGGAGCAGGCTCGCGAAATATTGCCGATCACTGTGCCCCAGGACGCCTTCGAGGTTGCCAGCGTCAAGTTGCTTGCGCCGTCCTCGGAAGCAGCCAGGAATGCGAAGAGATTCGAGGAGTTTCAATTCGCGCTTACAGGCTGCTCCAGCGGCTCTGGCGGTACGGTCCGAATCGATCCCGGCCGCTTGAGCATTTCCGCGACCACGGTTTCATCCCTCGTCATCGCCGCGTACGGCAAGGATTGTACGCTTGTCGAAGGCGGGCCCGCGTGGGCTCGATCAGGCGAATATTACGAAATCACCGCCGTTCTTCCCACGGGCACTCCCCGCTATACAGCGCAGGACCTTCAGGACGGCAATGCGCCGGAACTCGAGCGGATGCTGCAGAACCTTTTGGCCGATCGCTTCCGGCTGGTTCTGAGGCGTGAGCTCCGGGAGATGTCGGCTTACGTGCTGACCGTCGGGAGTCCCGGTAAAATGACGTTATCCCCTGACGAGACACGGCCTCTTCCCGCCAGTTTCCCTGTGTTTGGCGCGCCGCTGTTGCGTCGAGGGCAATTGCTGCGCGTGGTAAGTCAATCAAAGCCTCGCGAATCAGGCCTCTCGTCCAACGAGGTCCAAATGGCCGGCCACGCCATTTCAATGGCGACTCTGGCGAAAAACCTTCGTCAACATGCCGGGCGCATTATTGTCGATAAGACAGGACTGACCGAGGTATTCGATTTTGATTTGAAGTTTGCGCAGGATGATGTTCCTCCAATACCTCCTCCTCCAGGTCTTGCGCCCCCAGCGCCTGCACCTCAGTCTGTCCCGCCGGTACCGCCGCTTCCCGCGCCTTCACTTCGCACCGCCCTCGAAACCCAGCTGGGGTTGAAACTGGAATCCGCGAGAATGCCCATCGAAGTTTTGGTGATTGAAAGCGTGGAAAGGCCCTCCGAGAACTGAAAATAGGCAATTAACTGGGTGTCCAGGATGAGGAGTTCTTCTATAGAATCCCTTGGCTGATGAGAACCAAGGGTCACAAATCCATCCGATCCCTTAGCCTCCGATCGAAATTGGTCCTCGCGTTTGTGTCGCTGACTCTCGTGGGTGTCGTCATAGTGTCCGGAGTCGGATACATGTCTGCCCGCGATAGTCTTGTCGCTTCTGCGGAGCGCCAGCTGGTGGGTTTGCAGCGATCGAAGTCCGCGATGGTGAAGGCAACGCTCGAATCTGCACGCAACGAGATTCTGAGCCTGTCGGCATCGCAGCTCCTGGAGAACGCCGCGGAGGAGTTGAAAGCGGAATACCGCGAGCTCGCCCGCGAACCGGTCACGACGGAAATGAAGGCGGAAGTCGATCGCTTCTACCGGGAGGAGTTTATTCCGGCGCTGGTACAGAAATCGTCGATATCCCCTCCAGAAGGGGGTCTGCTGCCGACGACTTCGGCGGGGATGTATCTTCATTATCACTATTTCGCCAGGGGCGAAAAGCCATATGGGACGAGAAGGTTGAACCAGTCCGTTACAGACAAGAGCGCATACGGTCAGAAGGTTGCAAAGTTTCTGCCCATGCTGAACGCCCTGGTTGAGCGACTGAGGCTGGAGAACATCGTTTTAGTGGATCCGGAGACAATGGATGTGTTCTTCAGTCTCGAACAGTCCACCATTCTGGGAACCAATCTCCTTAACGGCCCCTATGCGACGAGTAACTTGTCCGCTCTCGGTCGAGCACTTCGCAATTCGCAAAACGAGGACGATTACCGGGTGGCCGATTTCGATGAGTACCGCCCGGCCTTTGGCAGTCCGAAGGCTTTCGTCGGCGTGCCTGTATTTGCCGGTCCTCGGATGACTGCGATCATGATTCTTCGCATCTCCAACGAACCGATCGCCGTGGTTCTGTCCGGCAATCGATCCTGGGAGGCCGAAGGGTTGGGGAAGTCTGGCGAAGTGTACCTGTTGGGCCCCGACCAGACCATGCGCAACGATTCTCGATTTCTCATCCAGGATCGTGCCGCGTTCATTCAAGCATTGAGGCGTTCTTCCCTGACGAGCGGCACTGTCGACAGAATAGAGAAACTCGGTACCACAATCCTCACCGTTCCCGTAAAACATGAAGCCGCGGTTGCGGCGCTGAATGGCGAAACGGGTTTGAAACGGGTCAATGACTATCGTGGCATTCCCGTCTTGATGGCATACGGGCCGGTGGACCTGGATTCGGTCCGGTGGGGCGTCATGGCAAAGATCGATGAGGCAGAAGCGATGGCGCCTCTGCGTGACTATGCGATCCGCGTGCTGGTCTGGGGCGTCGGCCTGTCGCTGTTGGCTACGATGATAGCGCTGGGGTTGGCCCATGCGCTCACGAGACCCATCACCGACCTCGTGCGCGCAGCCAAGCAGGTCAGTCAGGGCGCTCTCGATGTCGAAGTCGAAGTGAACGCACACGACGAGTACCGCGAGCTCGGCGAAGTCTTTAACGAAATGGTGTCGAATCTTCGCACCAGCCGGCATGAACTCCAACGTCAGGCGATGGAGAATGAAAAGCTTCTGATGAGCCTCCTGCCCGCGTCGGGTGCCGCGCAGGTGCGCGAGGGAAATGCGGAAGCGCGCCAGGCGTTCGCAGATGTCACCGTGGCCTACGTCAACTTTGCCGGCTTCGATTCGTTGCCGCCGGAGCTCGGCGAGGGGGACTCGATGGGCCTGCTTTGCGACATTGTGGCTGCGTGTGATGAGGCAGCGGACCAGTATGGTGTTGAAAAGGTCCGCACCATCGGCTCTTCGTACCTCGCCGTCTCGGGGTTGTCAGTGGAACGCCCCGACCATACCGCGCGTATGGTGGAGTTCGCCTGCGAGGTTGTTCGAATCGTCAGACGTTTCAGTGCCGAACGCCGTGTGCATCTGGCTGCAGAGATCGGTATCAACACG
>DASTBJ010000135.1:0-5701 GCA_035712125.1 Terriglobia bacterium | reverse complement strand
GAAGGCTGCTCCGACCGTTCGACCCTCCCGGTTCCCCAACCAAAGAGATCTCCACCCGTCCGTGGCCCCTCACGTGCAACAATCCCGGTGCTGTGGTTTCTCAGTCCGAATTTATCGGCATTCTGATCGCCGCCCTGGGCGGCCTCGCGGTTGGCCTGGAGCGCGAGTGGTCCGGCCACGCGACCGGCCCAAACGCCCGCTTCGCCGGCGTTCGGACGTTTACGCTGCTGGGCATCCTCTCCGGCATTGCCGGTTGGCTATGGATTAACCACTTTGAGGTTCTCTCGGCGATTCTGCTGTCGGGTGCTGCCGCTCTCGTTGTTGTCGCCTATGCGGCAGCAGCCCGTCATCAGGTGGAAGGCACCACTGAAGTCGCTTCGCTGATCGTACTTGCGGCGGGACTCGCCGCAGGCATCGGGTCCTGGGCGCTTGCCGGCGGAATCATTGCGGTCACAACGCTGCTTCTTGTCGAAAAGTCGCGCATCCATGACGTGGCGCGGCGACTGGACGACACGAGCATCCGGGCCGCCGTCCGCTTTGGCGTCATGGCCGTCGTCATCCTGCCGCTCCTTCCCGAGGGGCCGTTCGGCCCCGGCGCAGGCTTTCGTCCCCGCACGCTCTGGACCGCCGTTCTCATTTTTTCTGGGCTGAGTTTCGCAGGTTACCTTGCACGTCGGAGCCTGAGTGGCAGGATGGGCTACCCGGTTGCCGGACTTCTCGGCGGACTGATGTCTTCGACAGGAGTGACATTCACGTTCTCCCGTCTTAGCCGTTCACAGGCCGAGGCGGGCGGACCACTCGCAGTCGGAGTCATCGCCGCCTGTACGGTCCTGTTTTTGCGCGTGCTGCTGGCGACAGCAACCCTGAATCCCGTGCTCGCGGCCGCGGCGGCGCCGTACCTGGCGATTCCGTTCATTGCGGGGACCGTCGTGACGTTCGCCATCTGGCGTAAGCACGGAAACGCCGAGGATAAGGAACCGCCCGTCAACAACCCCCTCCAATTCTGGAACTCCATCCAGATGGCAATCCTCTTCCAGGGCGTCCTTTACCTCATGCACTGGTTCCAGGGCATGTTCGGCGAGCGTGGCCTATTGGCCACGGGAGCAATTCTCGGTCTCACGGATGTGGATGCCCTGACGATCTCGATGGCCCGCGGTTTCCAAACCACCAATTGGAGTCTCGCCGCAGAAGCGCTATGCATGGGAATCCTTTCGAATACAGCGCTCAAGGCCACAGTAGCGCTCTTTCTCGGCCAGGGGCGGTTTCGCTTACTCACCATCGCAGGGCTGGCGCTCGTTGGAGCGGCAATCGTCCTTTCCATTGTCGTCCTCTAGACAAGGAAACGTTCCAACGCAAACCCTGTAAGCATCGGCCTCGGAACCCCCGCTCGCGGCATCGGAAAAACGCGATGCCGCTGTCCCCTGACTCACGGGGACAAGAGGCTCTTCTGAAATTCAAAGTAACTCACTGCCGACACCTTCTAGAACATTGGCCCTCCGCTTCGAACTTGTTAAGATGACGCGCGACATCATTGAGCACAAAAGGGGTTTCCATGATTAAGCGAACGATTCTGGTTCTATCGGCAGTGGTTCTGACCGTAATTCTGGCTGTTGCTCTGTCCGCGCAGGGTCAACGTGGCGGCGGGGGAGGCCCAGCTGTTCAGCTCGCATCTCCCAACGTTACACCCGACCGCCTCCTGAAGGCCGCCGCCGAACCTCAGAACTGGCTGATGTACTCGGGTGGCTACTTCAGTCAGCGACACAGTGCACTGACTCAGATCAACACCACGAATGCGAAGGACCTGAATCTGAAATGGGTTTTCCAGTCCAGGTCGCTGGAGAAGAGTGAGGTGACGCCCCTTGTTGTCAACGGCGTCATGTACACGGTACAGAGCATTAACGACGTGATTGCTCTCAATGCGACGACCGGAAAGACCCTCTGGACCTACTCCCACAAACCCGATCCTGCAGCGAGAAACTGCTGCGGCAATCTGACTCGAGGGCTCGCCATTGCAGGGGATACCCTGTTCCTGGCGGCCTATGACGTCAAGATGATCGCGATCGATGCAAAGACCGGGAGAGAACTGTGGAAGACCGTCGCCGGTGATCCGAAGCTCGGACAAAGCTTCACCACAGCGCCCCTGGTCGTGAAAGACAAGGTCATCGCCGGCACGGCCGGCGGTGAGTTCGGCGTTCGCGGATGGATGGCCGCGTGGGACGTCGCCACAGGTAAAGAAGTCTGGCGCTTCAATACGGTTCCCGGACCCGGTGAACCCGGCAACGAAACCTGGTCGGGAGAGTCGTGGAAAACCGGCGGCGCCCCGATTTGGGTGACCGGTTCCTACGATCCCGAGACCAATCTGACCTTCTGGGGCACCGGAAATCCTGGTCCGGACTGGGACGGCCGCGCGCGCCTGGGTGACAACCTCTACAGCTGCTCCGTGATCGCGCTGGATGCCGACACCGGGAAGATCAAATGGCACTATCAATTCTCTCCGCACAACGAGTTCGACTGGGATGCCACGCAGATCCCCGTCCTGGCAGACATCGACTGGCAGGGACGTCCACGTAAAGTGATGTTGTTCGCGAACCGCAACGGCATTTTCTACGTACTGGACCGCGCCACAGGCGAGTTCCTCAAAGGACAACCGTTTGTAAAAGTGAACTGGGTGCAGGGATTCGACGCGAAGGGACGTCCCAATCAGGTCATTCATCCAACGCGCGAAGGCACTCTCGTTTATCCCGGAAATCAGGGCGGCACAAATTGGTACAGTCCGTCGTATAGCCCGCGCACCGGTCTTTTCTACATTCCGACGTGGGAAAACAGTTCGTCCACATACTCCCTGGGCGAGGCGCCTCCGGAATTCCACCAGGGCCAAACCTTTGCAGGTGCATTTCCGAGAGGCGGCCAGCGCGGCGAAGATACATATGCCGCCGTTCGTGCAATTGATCCGAAGACAGGTGAAAAGAAGTGGGATCACCGCATGCAGACGCCGCGGACAGATGCTGGTGTGTTGACCACGGCGGGCGATGTGCTCTTCAGCGGCGGGGCCGATGGCAGCTTCTACGCGCTCGATGCACGCGACGGAAAGATGCTCTGGCAGACCAATCTCGGGCCCACCGTCATCTCCGGGCCCATGACATTCGCCGTTGACGGAAATCAATACGTCAGTGTCGTTGCGGGTAACGTATTGTTTACGTTCGGACTAAGAACACCGTGACACTCAAGGTCGCACCGCTGGTCTGCGTCCTATTGCTGTTGGGCACCGCAGCAGCGGTGCCGCATCACGGAACGTCCACGTACGACATGAACACGGAGATCAGCCTCAAGGGAACCGTGAAGGAGTGGACGTTCAATAACCCTCACTCGTGGTTGTGGCTGATGGTGGATTCCGCGCAGAAGCCATCCGATGAATGGAGCATCGAGAGCGCGCCTCCGAACTATCTCTCCGGGCAAGGCTGGTCCGCATCCACGATAAAAGCCGGTGAGACACTAACCGTCCTGATCTCACCACTCAGGGGCGAACCTCGGCGAGGCATCCTTCTGGAAGTGAAGCGAAGCAGCGGAGAAACACTCATTGTGCGGCCGCGTGGGGCGTTCGGCCGACCCGCAAAGGTTGGGTAACGGCCTCAGTCGGAAATTTTGAAATTGGAAATCTCAGAGTAGACCGTCCAAATTGAGATTTCCAATTTCGAATTTGAGATGCAGGATTCGTCCAATTTCAAATTCTTTTCTATCTTCCGTGGATAAGCGTCTTTGCGCCGCCTTCGAACAGTACTTCGATCTTCGTTGCGTCGCGGATAGTGATGGCAACGCCACGCCCGAACGTGGGATGTTCCAGCACATCGCCCAGTTCATAACGGCCCCCCGGAGAATACGCTTTCGCGGCGGCCTCTCCGTTTGCCTTCAGTAGAGTTTGGTAGCGGTTCGCGCTCCGTCGCGTCGACGGAGCAGACCCAGGAGTCTTTCGGGAACCTTCCCCTGGAGGATTGGCTTTATAGGTGTGTTGAGACTTACAGGTATTGCAACTGACTCGTGCAGGCCTTTTGCCGACCATTGCCTCAATAGTGTGAGCAAGCATCATCTTGCATTTGCCACACCACGAATCAATATTGTCGCCAGGTTTCGTACTGCCGGATGCGGTATTCATGATTTTCACACCCAACAGGATAACCGATATCGAGCCTTACTGGGTCCCCGTTGATCGCACCCGCCAGATTCTGTTGCCCGCATCGTCTGCAATCGCCAGCGATCCGCCCGGAAGAACAGCCACGGTCGTAGGCCGGCCGTACACTTCCCTCCGTTCATCGGACGCAATGAATCCGGTAACAAAGTCCTCGATCGCTCCCGGCTTGCCACTGGCGTCGAACGGCACGAATGCCACGCGGTAACCGCTGAATTTGGATCGGTTCCACGAGCCGTGTTGCGCAATGAACGCTCCGTTGCGATACCGCATTGGAAAAGACGCTCCTTTATAAAAGGCGAAGCCAATGGATCCCGTGTGCGCTCCGACCGCAATATCCGGCACTAGAGATTTCGCCACAAGGTCGGGTCTTTTCCCCTTATGCCGCGGATCTTCGATTCCGAAGTAGGCATACGGCCATCCGTAAAAACCGCCATCGCGAACGCTGGTTAGAAAGTCAGGCGGAAGGTCGTCACCCAGTTCGTCGCGCTCATTGACCAGTGTCCACAGCGCGCCGGTTCCGGGTGCCCAATCCAAACCATTGGGATTTCGGAGGCCTGATGCAAACACCCTTAAGCCGGAACCGTCAGGGTTGCATTCAAGAATTGCGGCGCGATGCGGATCCTTCGCGTCAAGTCCCTCCTCGTCGACATTGGTCTGTGATCCAACGGTGATGTACAACTTGTCTCCGGCCGGGCTGAAGATAATGTTTCGGGTCCAGTGATTGTTGTAGCCACCTGCCGGCAGATCGACAATTTTCTCGCCAGTGACGTCGATGCTGGCAGCTCCTTCTTTGTACGGATAGCGAATGACGGAATCCGTATTCGCGACATAAAGATAGCCCTTTGAGAACGCCATGCCGAAGGGCTGGTTCAGCGCGGCAATAAAGACGTGTCGCGTTTCGAAACGTCCATCCTTGTTCGCATCGCGAAGCAACGTGATCTGGTTGGGAGACGTACCGAGACTGCCGGCTTCCGTGAGCGCCTTTATGATCTGTGGATCTTCTTTCGGAGATTTTGTCGTTCGTGATTGCGCGACCAGCAGGTCGCCATTTGGCAGGACGTACAACCAGCGCGGGCTCTCGATATCCGTCGCCAGCGCATCGACCATAAAGCCGTTGGGCGCACGAGGCGTTACCTTCTGCGGCCATCCGATGACTTTTGGAAAATTCATGGCCGAAGGTGTCGCGTGGGGCTGAGGCAACCGGCCGTTTGTAGTGGAACGGGACTGCGCGGCGAGACTCGCAACCATCAGCAGCATCGCGATCACCAGGATTATCAAAAGATTTCGATTGGATCGATCCTGTATCGGCATAACAACACGCCTCCTTTGATCTTTTACGGCAAGTTCCTTGCCGAAAAGGCGTGTCGCGCATGAGATTTACCGTCGAGGAAAAATTGCCGACATGCTGCAGCATGGGCGCATCTGAATTCGGATTTCCCACGCCCCTAGTTCAAGGGGCGGGGGGACCTGCTAGATGTTCCGATGAACGAGAAAGCTTGTGCCGTGGCTCAGAAC